>NZ_JBHIQG010000132.1:0-6221 GCF_042196425.1 Bartonella sp. AD328YNZD
AAGTACATAAGGAAAAACGATTTTTAAATAGATTGACCATAATTACACCATAATTTTGCCCATAAAAGTAACACGTAATGTATCAAAGAAAACTTAACAAAGAGAAAAATTAGTACGTTTTGGATTAACTGTGCAGACCTTATTAATTCTTTTTGTGTTTTATGTAAATATGGAATTTAAAAGTTACTAAAAATACAGACTAAATCTATTTTTTTATAAGGAATTTGCAAAAATATAACTGAAAAATGAGAGAAAAATCATCTTTAAAGTTGTTATTTAAAAGCAGCTTTAAGAGATTTTTGTACATTAAGAATGCCTATTTTAACTGTTGTTTAATCAATACCCAAAGCGTGTATAATTAATATTCGAGATAAATATTATATTGAAACAATAGGCACTCGTAAGCAGACAAAACTGAATATATGCCAAAATTGGGAAGCAAAGCTATCACATACAGCTGTTTTAGACAGTGTTTATGGAAATACGAACTAATTTAGAAAGAGGAGGAAAGTGTAAAAATTAAAATCTGTTCCGATTTTTACCATCTCTTTTCAACATTTAAAAATATTCAGAGCCGTATCTAAAAGGTGAAAATGACATATAATTTTATCTTTTTATTTATCACATTCTTTAAAGAAAACGCACTTTCAAAAAAATAATACGTTATTTATGTTTCTAATCCACCAATTTTCTCAGATATACCTCATTATTTCCATCCCCATTTCATAACGACAGCAGATATAATATCAAGTTTATCGGATACAGCCCTCATTGCGCCTGAGTAGCATCTTTGTCTTTGCCAATTTCTAATATTGTAAATCCTCTCCTCTTAACATAATCCCCCAAATTATATTGACTCCTTTCTTAAACGATTATCCACTTGCTAATCTTACATATAATAGACAAAGGAATGCTTTTTATGGATTCATCATAAGAGCATTGAAAATATTTCAGCGCCCTAAATTAAAAAATATCTTTATAAATCAAAATATTATAAATAATATAATAATCACTCTGAAATACGCATTTTGAAACGATAACGTACAAACTCTTCAGATTTTTCAAAAAAAACGAAAGAAGTCCAACCCAAAAGCATATTAAAGATATGCAAAGTCACACTCTCGTAAAAATGCTATAACACAAAATGAATAGATAATGAGAAAAAGCCACAAGTATAACTTGTAGCTTTTTGAAAGATTAATCAAAAACAGCAACAAAACTAGAAATGATAACGCAATCCACCTGAAAAACTCGTTCCAGAAAAACCAGCTTTCGTTAGTTTTTGCTGATAAACCAAATCACCGTAAAGCGCAAATTTTTGAGATAATTGAGCATTAAAACCTAATCCAGTTTCTAATGAAGAACCAAAAGCACCTAACTGAAAAGCATCTTTAAAATGCACAAATTGTTTTCCTTCAAAACCATGAGCAAGATGAAGCTTGCCATAGAAAGAAACAACCTGAGCCTCATCAGTAGCAACCAGCCTCTTTGTTAAACGCCCTCCAACACGCCCTACCCACTGATGAAGTTTTCCTAAATCAATATCAAAGCCGTCCACATCACGTACCTTATTAAATTGAAGATATTGATAAACAACCTGAACTTGCGGATCAAAAACAAAACCGTCCTCTCCTACCATAAATGTTTTACCAGCAGACAATGAAGCACTTAAAGGATTTCCCTTTAATGTTGCCGTCTTGCCCCGTGCAGTTGTTAGAACATCACCTTTAAACAAACCGTAAGACACAAGACCATCAACGTAAAAACCTGCATCATGCTGCATACCACCGTATGCCGTAACTGACCATTTATCAAATGTACTTTTTTGACTCTGCTCAACATTCAAAGGTTGCAAAGAAAATCTCTCGTAAGCCCCGATAATTCCAAAAGAAGTGGAACCATACATATTTTCGATTGCTTTTAGCAAAACACCTGCTTCTAGTGCATTATAATTAAACTCGCCGCCATAACCATATTCAAGCGCGGAAAGATTTGAAGTATAACGATGATTGCCGCCATAACCGCTCACAAAAAAGAGAGGGTTTTCACGACTTTCTAATAAGCCCCCAGAAGTAATTCGCAAAGCTTCTAACCGCTTATTTTGATTGTTAACATTCATCAAACCAATATGACGTAAAGCATTAGGCAAAAGGAGATAAGTCGGAACCTGCGGAACAACAGCCTTAACGCCCGGCTTAGGACGAGGATGGGGCTCCGGAGCTGGTTCTGGAGAAGGTTCTGGTCCCGGAATTGGCTTAGGAGAAGGATCTGGTTTAGGTTGAACATCAGAATCTATAGACCTACTTTCAAGGCGGAAATCCCAAAATTCTCCGCTCCCTTCCACTAATCTTTGATCCATGCTTGCTTTTCCAAACTCAGACCCTGGACCATAACCATAAAGCTTATATTGATAAGGTAATTCGTTTAACGCTACATAACCACCTTTCAATTGAAAAGAATCTTGCTTTGCTTCTCCTGAAACCTGAATGACTGAAATACCTTCATTATTTCCCCCCTTTCCCGTATATCCTCCTGGACTTCCTGCAACTCCATGCACATGAAGCATTGTTTTTCCCGAAACATCCCCATGAATTAAAACACGATCCGTCTTTTGATGATTAAGAGCACCACCACTATTCAGATAGCTATTAAGAAAAATAGAGGCACCATCCCGTACTCTATAAACTTCACCCCGTCCATTTCCAATACGAAGGGTCTGATAATCATCAATAGAAGGAGATTCTGGTCTTTTAAAATGAATAGAGCTATCACCCATAAGACTAACGAGTGAAATAGAAGAATCATGTGCAGCCGCATGTTGATCTTTTTGCACCTGTTGTGGTAAAATCCATGTAGAATGACCTCCCAGATAAAGTTCGGCATGAGAATCTTTATCAACGTGAGTACGACCTTCAAGGGTAGAACCATCAGCCAAAACCGTTATAGAAGCCCCTTTCTCAGCTCTTAATAAAAAATTCCCTGAACGAAGAGTACTTTTCATCAAACTCACCGCACCAGAAATAAGGTTTTCACCATAAAGAGCCGTATCGTCTTCAACAGAAAACTCTGTTGTATCCAAATTAACAACTTCCAATCGTGGTGGAGCTTTTTCTTCCTCTAATGAAATCTCCTCTTTTTTATCCCCATCTTCGCTCCATGGCTTTTCTCCCTGAAAATAGATACCATAAGATCCCTCACCCTTTACGGTAACAGAAGAAGACTTAAAATTAGCCTCGGTCACATAAAAGTTATTCGATAAATCTTCATCTTCAGTTTCAGCTTCTGTTTCAGATCGTTCTGGTACAACATGAAGAGGCTTGATAGGATTTTCTAATAATATACCATGTGCATCCTCAACCTTAATAGTCCCCCCTGTAAACTCAACACGTCCCCCTTCATCCATTAAAATAGCCGCATCACTTTTGTCTCTGTGGCCTTTTCCAGTAACAGTAACACCATCGAGAATAACCTTCCCTCCCAACATCGCAGAAATCCCATGACTGTTGGTAAAGTTAACCTCCCCACCTTCCACCCAAATATCTGCCCCGCTATAACTGGAAAGACTTGCCTTCCCATCACGCGTATTAACTTTTGCACCCTCTAGAATAACCAATGAATTCCCCACAGCTTCAACAGCCCTATCACTGTCCTCTATAATCCCCTGCTTTACCTCAATGATTCCATTATGAGCAAAAAGAGCTAACTTTGTATTTTTAAGCGTCGTTTTTTTCAAAACAATCTTTCCATCATCGGATACAGCCACACCACGCAAAAAAGATTTATCAGAAACTTCACTGCTAACAGTTACATTCTCTCCATCAACTCTGGACCCTATCCGCTTCACCGTTATAGCAGTAGGATCATCAGGATAGTTGGAAACATTTTCGTTCGTAATTGTATAAGATTTATTATCAATTTTAGATTCCCCGCAATTATCGCATATATAATATAATCCACTATAAAAATAGAACGCAGGCTTCACACCTCTTCCATCAGAATCTCCATCTTTAGTAGAGTTATCTACATTATCCTGATGTTTGGTGTCCCCAGCCAATCCACTCAGCTTACGATAGTCACTTCCTCCACGAATACCCTCATCGTTATTGCCAACATTAATCATATTAGAAGGGTAATAATTATCCCCACTCTCTCCACTAAGAGGAAGCTTATGCTTATTATTCCCGCTAAGATAAGGAGAAGAATTAGCAGAGACAACTGGGATAACCTTTATAACATAAGGTTTACTATCCTTCCCCTCTGCAGCCGCATACACTTCTCTTCCATTTTGAAGCAAAGAGAGGATAGCTGTTGTACAAGCACATAAACATACATGATTTCTAAAAACTTTAATCATAGTTCCCTCGAAACTTTCCTTCCCCTCTCATTAAAAACAAAAGCACTTACAAAACACCCCCTTGCACACCTCAAAAATACGAAAAGTGTAACAAAAGAACATGCCTCATGCCTATTTGAACTGTGCAATGAATTATCCCAATAAATTTGGCAAAAGCTCTACGCTAAAAACCATCTATAAGAGAATAACAACAAAACACAATTTATAAGTGTATAATGCATTCTGTATTTCGTGTAAAGAAAAAATGAAACCAGTGCGTGCAATTAATTAAAAACACAATCTAGCCTTGTGAACTTTAAAAATTAATCCACAAGGAGATGAATGAAACAATGATTTAAATCCGTAAAAAACAAACTCTCAAAAACGAGCTTTAGAAAACATCAAATATTATATTAGATAATATCAATACAGTACTAAAAAGGATAACGTAATGCATACCATTCTGCTGAACGCTTAAAAAGCCGATAAAAGCGAAGCACTCTATCGCATCAGTAGCAGCATAAATTTTAAGAAAATTCGCTTTAGCGGAGAAAAGTGCTCTCATACACAAAAAAACTATGTTTTTTTTGCTCAATCAAGAAGACGAAAATCTTTTAAAGACAACACAAGTTGTTACAAAGAAAAAAGGCAGCACAATGTGCTGCCTTTTCTAAAAAGGTACATAGTGTACCTTATATTAAAACTGATAACGTATTCCTCCGGAAAAACTTGTTCCCGAAAAACCAGCCTTATTAAGCTTATGTTGATAGAGAATATCAGCATGCAGAGAGAACTGTGGCAACAATTTGGCATTAAAACCTAATCCAGCCTCTAGAGAAGAACCAAAAGCTCCTAACTTGAAAGCATCATTGAAATGCACAGACTGTTTTCCTTCAAAACCATGAGCAAGATAAAGCTTACCATAGAAAGCAACAGCATTCACGCCTTCAGAACCTGTAGGAATCTTGGTTAAACGTCCACCAACACGTGCTACCCACTGATTAAGGTTACCCATTTCAATATTAAAATTGTCGATATCACGGGCCTTATTAAACTGGAGATGTTGATACACAACCTGAACCTGCGGATCAAAGACAAAGCCCTTATATCCTGTCATAATTGTCTGACCACCAGCTAAAGAAACACTCAAAGGATTACCTTTTAATGTTGCTGTTTTACCCCGTGCAAGGGTGAGAACATCACCTTTGAACAGACCATAGGATAAAAGACCGTCAACATAGAAGCCAACATTATGCTGCATGCTACCATATACCGTAGCAGTCCATTTATCAAATGCACTCTTCTGACTGTGCTCAACATTCACAGGCTGCAGAGAAAGTTTTCCATAAGTTCCCATAACGCCAAAGGATATAGCACTATCAGCATTTTCAATAGTTTGCAGCAAAACACCTGCCTCTACACCATTATAACTAAGATCACCTCCGTAACCATATTCAAGTGCGGACAGATCTGAAGTATAACGGTAACTTCCACCATAGCCGCGCAAGTATAAAGCAGGATTTTCACGAACCTCTACCATTCCTGTAGAAGTCATCCGCAACGTCTCCAATTGCTTATTTTGATTGCTAATATCCATCAAACCAGCGTGGAATACGCTATTAGGCAAGCTGAGATAAGTTGGAACCTGTGGAACAACAGACCTTACAAATTGTGCAGGAAGGGCAGCAGATCCAACAGACTTAACATACTGATTTTCTAGACGGAAGTTCCAAAATTCTCCACCATCCTTAACAAATTTCTGCTGAACATGCTCCTGTTTCGAAGTCGCTTCTGGAGCATAAGCACGAAGGGTGTATTTGTAAGGTGAGTTTCTCAGTGCAACATAATTGCCATCGAGTTGGAAAGAGTCTTTCTTCGCTTGACCATA
>NZ_JBHIQG010000133.1:0-6202 GCF_042196425.1 Bartonella sp. AD328YNZD
AGAGGGGCAAGACCATTTTTTTGTGCGCGTTTTTTACCAACGCTGAGCATTGAGCCATTAATATCAAGCACTGTAGCATGGGCTTTTTGGCGTGAAGCATTAAGAATACGAAAAGCAATATCACCTGTACCGCCAGCGACATCAAGAACTTTCCAATGAGAAAGTGCTGGTGGGGAAAGCCAAGCAATCATGGAATTTTTCCACACACGATGTAGCCCTAAGGATAAGATATCATTCATCTTGTCATAATTTTCAGCGACAGAATGAAACACACCATCCACCATGGATTGTTTTTGTGTTTCATCTACTCTTGTAAAACCAAAAGAGTGCTCCATGCCACCCTTGGTTCCTACACGTTCTGTTTCAATTGCCATGTATATGATCTACCTTATTTTTCTTTTATCGTAAATGAAATAGAGAGGGAATGTTCAACTACGAAAAAACAACGTATAAAACTACGACGTTTACACAGCCAAAAACAGAAGAGTATCTTTAGATATCAAGATTGGCAACGCTTAAGGCATTGTCTTGAATAAAAATACGTCTAGGTTCAACTTCATCACCCATGAGACGAGAAAAGAGTGAATCTGCATCGGTTGCATCATTAATTTTTACTTGTAAAAGAGAACGTGCATTGGGATCAAGCGTTGTTTCCCAAAGTTGTTCAGCATTCATTTCCCCAAGACCTTTATAACGTTGAAGAGTAACACCTTTTTTACCGTTTGTAAAAATGCTCTCTAAAAGGCTCATAGGACCAAAAATACGCTCTGTTTTATCTTTGCGACGTAAAAGAACAGGAGGATGATATATGTCGATAAAATTTTGGGAAATGCGATCAATTTGGCGTGCGTCAGTTGAATTTATAAGTCCCACATCAAGCGTAACAACATCTTTAACACCACGTAAAATACGCTCAAAACATAAACTTCCATCTGCTGTATATTGTCCACTCCAACCTTGTTCCATATCATCAGCAATCAGATTAAGGCGGAGTGCTACAGTATCTGCTATTTTTTGCGCTTTTTCTTGTGTTGCAAAGACTTCAAGATTAAAAGCGCCAACAATTGCTGCTTGTTCAACAATATTACGGTCATAACGGGTATGAAGACCATTTAAAAGTTGACGTAATATACGAGCATCTTTAGCGAGTTGATACAAATCAGCTCCTGCACGAACTTCTCCCGTTGAAAGCTCAAGCGTTGTTTCTTCTAATCCAGTATCGATCAAGAATTCTTCAAACGCTGCTTCATTTTTAATATATTGGGAAGATTTTCCACGCGATACTTTATAAAGAGGAGGCTGAGCAATATAAAGATGTCCACGTTCAATCAACTCGGGCATTTGTCTAAAAAAGAAAGTGAGCAGCAGCGTACGAATATGGGCTCCATCAACGTCCGCATCTGTCATGATAATAATCTTATGATAACGTAATTTATCGGGTGAAAATTCATCCTTACCGATAGACGTTCCAAGAGCTGTAATAAGTGTTCCAATCATATCAGATGAGAGCATGCGGTCGAAACGTGCTCGTTCAACATTGAGGATTTTACCACGAAGGGGTAAAATTGCTTGATTTTGACGTGAGCGCCCACTTTTTGCTGAACCGCCAGCCGAATCCCCCTCGACAATAAAGATTTCTGATTTTGCGGGATCTCGTTCTTGGCAATCGGCAAGCTTTCCTGGTAGAGAAGTGATATCAAGCGCCCCTTTTCGTCTTGTGAGTTCACGTGCTTTGCGTGCTGCTTCACGTGCTGTTGCAGCTTCTACCACTTTACTAATGAGAAGTTTTGCTTCATGAGGATGTTCTTCCAGCCATATTGAAAGACCTTCATTGACCAAACTTTCAACAATAGGGCGCACTTCAGAAGAGACTAACTTATCCTTTGTTTGTGAAGAAAATTTTGGATCAGGAACTTTGACAGAAAGAATAGCTGTTAATCCTTCACGGCAGTCATCACCGGTTAAGTTCACTTTTTCTTTTTTAGCAATACCTGAAGATTCAGCATAGCCATTAATTTGGCGTGTAAGGGCACTTCTGAAACCTATCAAATGAGTTCCACCGTCACGCTGAGGGATATTATTGGTAAAACACAAGACCTTCTCATGATAGGAATCATTCCACCATAGAGCAACATCAACGCTCATACCATCCTTTTCACTTGTAATATAAATAGGAGTATCAAGCAGCGCTTTTTTTGATTGATCAATATATTTCACAAACTCTATTAATCCACCTTCATAATGCAATTCAACGGATTTAATATCAGCATGACGCTCGTCAACAAGAAGAATATAAACCCCAGAATTTAGAAAGGCTAATTCCCGTAAACGACGCTCTAAAGTTTCAAAATCAAACTCAACCATAGTAAAGGTTTCAGAGCTTGGTAAAAATCTAATTTCTGTTCCACTTTCTTGATCGCAATCGCCAACAACTTTTAATGGAGCATCAGCTACCCCGTGGGTAAATGATATTTCATGAATTTTACCATTGCGTTTGATTTGCAATTTAAGCCAAACAGAGAGTGCATTCACAACAGAGACGCCAACACCGTGTAATCCGCCTGAAACTTTATAAGAGTTTTGATCAAACTTTCCGCCGGCATGAAGCTGTGTCATAATAACTTCAGCTGCAGAAATACCTTCTGTTGGATGGATATCTGTCGGAATTCCACGTCCATTATCACGAACAGAACAAGAACCATCAGCATGGAGTGTGACGTTTACAAGAGTTGCATGACCGGCTAAAGCCTCATCGATAGCATTGTCTACAACTTCATAGACCATATGATGTAACCCCGATCCATCATCAGTGTCACCGATATACATCCCAGGACGTTTGCGTACAGCATCAAGACCTTTGAGAACTTTGATAGAAGCCGCATCATAGTCATGGCTTTGTGCCGGTGAGGTTATTTCATCACTCATAAGTTAGTCCATTCCTGTGTTCAATTTCAATATTTTATCCGCTTTTTTAAAGCTCAATGTTCTGATAAGTTATTTATGGAATAACCACATTAAACATTTACCGTATATCAGATCTAGATTCAATATCTGTCGATATATAATGGAAAGAATGATGAAATGATATGACACAATTATACAGTAAAATACCGTCATTTAGGGTGATAATATAAGACAAGTAAGCACCTCTTTGGTATATTTAAGTATTTTTACAGTGCGTGGTGAATATTCAGGGCAGGGCTTAAACGCCTTTAGTTAAGTGAATCACAATGAGAAGACTAAAGAAATTAAAAGCGTAATTTATCGAGAGAAGCTGACTGTTTACAGAACAACGTTGGTACGAATCCTTTTCCTTTAAAATTTGAGGACGAGGCCAATTATGCTTTACGTAAACTTTAAACGTAAATTTTAAAATTATGTAAAGAGTAGTATTATTGTTTATTTTTGCATATGCATAATATTTCAAAATTAGTTGTGCATCTTTATGTTACACTAACGAGACTTTTACTTTCTTACCTATAAATCAATCTTCAATCTTAATGAAGTTAATATTACGCGTTCTCTAAGTTTTTTAACTTTTTGTATGTTAAATTGAGGTGAGAATATTGTGTATATTTGTTTGTATTATTCCTGTCCATGGAGGTTACATTTCTTATTCAAAATAAAACGCTATTGTACGGCTTATTCACGCAATTTTTTAAGAAGTATTTTCAATGGTTTCAAAAAAAATATATGAAAACTGTTAAATTTTTTAACAGTTTTAAAAAATAGCAAGAATTTTATTTATTAAACGCCAGATATTTTGGTGAAGTGCGTTAGATAATAATTAAGGAGAGTTGCATCTTAGTTTTGAAAATGGGGGAGAGATTTTGAAAATAAAAAAATCTATATATGTAAAACATCTTCAATTGCGTCTACGGTATCTTTTATTCAATAATCCATACAATATTTTTATTCGTATTTTATTTGTAGCAGGGGGGGTTCTATTTTCCTCTTACGCAGAAGCTGAAAGGCTGCCTTCTTTTTTTGATTCGCATGAACATTTGGTACAACCTGATACAACGGATATCTTTCGTTTGCGTTTTGTAACAACTTTTGATTTTCCTCCTTTTAATTTTCTTGATCAAACGGGGCATCTTGCAGGTTATAATATCGATTTATTGCGTGCTATTTGCTCAAAATTAGAATTAGAGAAGTTTTGTGAAGTAGAAGTTGTTCCTTGGAAAGAGCTTGTAGAACATGTTAACAATGGTGGTGCAGAAGTTATTATTGCAGGTTTAAAAGAAACAAATAAAACCCAGCAAGATCTTGTTTTTACAAAGCCATATTTGCGTTTTCCAGCGCGATTTGTTGCTACTCGACTTTTAAATCTCGATGAGCCAATAAGTGATCAATTGGTACATTTAACCAGTGGTGTTTTATCTAAAAGTGTTCACGAAAAGCTCTTTCATCACTATTTTCCTGAAGCCAAAGGACAAGAATTTAAAGGCAGGGCGGAGCTCTATAAAGCGTTACAGGAGCGTAAAATTGATCTTATTTTTGATGATGGATTTGCTTTATCTTTATGGCTAAACGATTCAAAAACCGCGAATTGCTGTCATTTTGTTGGGGGGGCATATATGGCGCCACAGTTATTGGGGCAAGGAATGCAGCTTGCTGTTGCAAAAAAGAATGAAAAATTGGTTGATATACTCAATTATGCGCTGAAATCTTTAGAAGAGGATGGTAAACTTACAGAACTTTATTTGCGTTATTTTCCAATAAGTTTTTATTGATGAGTAGTTTTTTAGTTAAGGGCTGTTAATCTTTCTGCGCCTAGTCGATAGGAAATAGCTTCTGCGAGATGATAGCGTGAAAGAGTATCTGATCCGTCAAGATCAGCAATTGTGCGTGCAACTTTGAGAATACGATGATAAGCGCGTGCAGAGAGGTGCATTTTTTCACTCACATCTCGTAAGAGTATGGTCGCACTTTTATCAGGAATGGCAATCTGTTCTATAATTTTGGCAGGGCAATCGCCATTGGTACGAATATGATCAAACCCCATTGTTGAAAAACGTTTAGCTTGAATGGTACGGCACCGTGCGACGCGTTTGGCAACGTCGCAGCTTTTTTCTGATTGTTCTGGTTGCATAAGGTCCATAGCCGTCAAAGCAGGGACATCAATCCGTAAATCAATTCGGTCAAGCAGAGGACCAGAAATACGGGACTGATAATCGATTTGACAGCGTATCCCTTTAGGGCAAACATGGTCTTTTTCGCCTGCCATACCACAACGGCAAGGATTCATTGCGGCAATAAGTTGGAATCGAGCAGGATAGCTAATATGGTGATTAGCGCGGGCGATAACTGACTCCCCACTTTCTAAAGGTTGACGAAGAGAATCAAGAACCTGTGGAGAAAATTCAGGCAATTCATCAAGGAATAACACACCATTATGAGCAAGGGAGACCTCTCCCGGTCGTCCTTTAAGCCCTCCACCAATCATTGCGGCCATGGACGCAGAATGATGTGGGGAACGAAAGGGGCAATGAAGTGAAATGGTATTATGAACCGTTTCTCCTGTAATAGAAGCAATCAGAGAGACATCTAAAAGCTCACGGCTATCAAGAGGTGGCAAAATGGAAGGTAAGCGTTGCGCTAGCATAGATTTTCCAGCACCAGGGGGACCTACAAACAAAAGGTTATGGCGTCCAGCAGCACAAACTTCTAAGGCACGTTTGGCTGTTTTTTGTCCTTTGATTTCGCAAAGATCTGGAAGCTCAGTTTCGATAGTATATTGGCGCGGTTGTGGACGTTTTTGAATTTGGGTTCCTTTGAAATGGTTGACTATAGTGAGCAGAGTCTCTGGGGCAAGAATATTTATTTCTGCATTTGCCCATGCTGCCTCAGGTCCACATTGAAAAGGACAAATCAGTCCTTTATCGAGTGATAAAGCTGTCATGGCGGCTGGTAACACACCATGAACAGCGGTAAGTGAACCATCTAATGATAATTCTCCTAAAATGACATAGTCTTCTGCTACTTCAGGAGGGAGGATTTCCATAGCAAGCATTAAGCCTACGGCAATTGGCAAATCATAATGTGATCCCTCTTTAGGTAAATCAGCTGGTGCAAGATTAATCGTAATTCGTTTAGTAGGCATAGAAAGTCCACAAGCGTGGAGGGCTGCTTGTACACGTTCACGGCTTTCTGCAACTGCCTTATCAGCTAATCCAACAATAGCCATTCCTATTTTACC
>NZ_JBHIQG010000134.1:0-6136 GCF_042196425.1 Bartonella sp. AD328YNZD
ATTTTTGAGTGTTGTGGTGTTTGGGTAGACATAATGATGGGGAGAAACTGTCTGTATATTTTTTGTCTTTGCTTTTGCTTTTGGCATCGCAGCTTCCTTATAATTTTACGTTGTCCATAAGAGTGTTAAATTTCTCGAGTGAAATATTCCCCTTTGCGTATTCTTCTAAAATTTTGAGTGTTGTAGGATGAAGCGCTATTCCCTCTATCGTATGGGTGCTGATGGCTGCTTCAACGGCTTCACGGCGTTTTTTTAATTCTTCCTCTGTCATCGATAAAAGATTTTCTCTATTTCTGTTTCGTTGGTTTTCATGCATTTTTTCTCTTATTTGCAATTGTTGCTTTAAAAGAGCCTTTGGCAGCCGGTGTGATCTTTCTTTTAGTCACCTCCAAAGATGTTTCGTTGTTTGAAGGGATCGTAATAAATTTCTGTGACCTTAAATTTTCCTTCAATCCGTTTGCATTGGATGATGATATCAATCATCGAAATCAACAGTCCTCGAATATCATCACGCTCTAAATCACCACCGCCTTCACTTTCTTTGACCAAAAGGGTCATCTGCTCAAAGGCTGCAAGTGCTGTTGATGCGTGAACCGTCGTAATGGAACCTGGATGGCCTGAATTGACATTGCGGATATAATAAAAGGCTGTACCATCTCGAAGTTCTTGCAAAAGAATACGATCAGGACGCATCCGTAAAGATGATTCAAGCAACTCTTTGGGGCCAACGGAGGCTAAGCCTTGTCCATCTTTTGAATAGAACATTGAGACATGGTTAGGGTGTGGTATCACCAATTCTTGCGTGTCTTCAATGGTGATAATACGCTCTTCTTGAGGGATTTTGGCGATTAATGCTTTTGATAATGTTGTTTTACCCGAACCGGTTTTTCCCGCAATTAAAATATTTTTCTGACATTCTACAGCTTGATTTAAAAAAGAGACAAAGTCTTTATTACAGTAGGCATTGGCTAAATTATGCTCGATGATTTTGAGTTCGTTAAAACGAGAATGATAGTCATTCAAAGGTGTGAAAGAGACCTGTTCACAGAGCGAGAAGAGGCCTTTCTTGGCGAGTTCTTCGAGAGAAAAACTCTGCGATGATGGTTTACGAATTGTCATACTAATCGTGTCTTTTTCGACAGCCGGTGGAATGACAATTTGAATGCGCTCATTGCCTGGTAGCGTTGCAGATAATATTGGGTTTTTGTCCGATATGTTTTGCTTGGAATAGGAGGCGACAACTTTCGCAATCCCCATAAGCTCATTAAAAGAGAGAGCCGGTGCTTCTATTGTTTTCCATCCATCAAATCCTTCAGTCATGACTTGATAGGGACGATTGATAACAATTTCAAAAAGACTATCATCTTTCAAAAAAGCATTGATGGGTTCAAGTTTTGTGAGAACAATCGCAACGGTTTCATCGCACATGGTATGTAAGTTTGAGTTCATTCTAAAGTTACCGCAGAATTTTTGTAAAAGTTTCTTGAAACAGCTCGATTGATAATTTGTTTTTTGTTTTCGATGACTTTCAATTTATAAACGCTGGAAAAATCTAAATCGCGGGCAACAAAGATATTCACCATTTCCCCTTGGTTTTTGGATAATGTTGGAGGAATATTGGCGTAATTTTCTACGAGAATGTTTGCGATGTTTTGTCCTGAAGAGAGAGTTTCAGTTTCTTCTTTTTCCTGTTTTTTTGATAAACGTTTATTGGCATAGTGTGTTGCATCTTTTATTAGTGAGACAAGAAGCGCAGACCCAATCCTCTCGAGCCAATGGTTATCAATATCTCCATCCATACCAGAACGCCCTAAAGTATCCGTTGCCGGTGAAGCTAAGGATATAATGATACCATTGGGGGTTTTTG
Source organism: Bartonella sp. AD328YNZD (assembly GCF_042196425.1). NCBI lineage: Bacteria > Pseudomonadati > Pseudomonadota > Alphaproteobacteria > Hyphomicrobiales > Bartonellaceae > Bartonella > Bartonella sp. AD328YNZD. The sequence continues at coordinate 1,868 of NZ_JBHIQG010000134.1, forward strand.
CTCTATTCCATAGTACAAAGAGACGTGTTTGGCCTTTTTTCAATCCGGCGCGATATTCACCAACAATTTGGGTGCCTTTATCAAGAAGCACAACACGACCATTGTCTGATAAGATATCTCTGGAGATGATACAACTGGCAAAACCTTGTTGATCACTGTTGATGGCTGTTTCTAAAATACAAGGAATAGAAGTTCCCATCGCGATGATGTAGTTTCGATTGCCAAGGGTTGAAGCACGAATACCTTCAAGCACTGTGGGTTTGAGAAGATGATTAAAACGTTGTGTCGTTTCATCAGATTTACTTTCAAGTTGGTGAGGCAAAGCACCATTATTTGTTTGTGAATCTATTTTGCTTTGTTGTGTACTTGCATAAGCTAATACAGGAGCACGTTGTGCTGCCTCCAGCAGTGAGTCATCAGAATTTAATTGATTGATGTTTGGTGTTGGTAGCTCGACTTTTGGTAATAGAGCGTTATTTCGTTGAGGCTGTTCAAAGGGGGGAGGGGTAGGCTTTGCAGGACGAAAAAGCTCTGTTTGTTTTATAACTTTTCCTTCTTTTGAAGATTCAACCGGTTGCTTTTTGTCTGTAACAAGTGTTGAATAGGCTAAATAAAGACAGACACTGAAAAGAATAATAAGAGCAATAGCTTTCCCCACATTGTTCTGTTGACTTTTCCCTTGAGCATTTTTTATTGTATCGCGATCATTAATGCTTTTTTCATCCACGGTGTTATTCATGGCTGCTTCCTAGGTTCACTTTACGTTGTACAGATGGTGATGTCGTACCTGTTTCAGGGTTAATTCCTTTTGGTACGAACCTTTTGTTAAAGATGCACAATACTTCATTCCCACGTCGTAGCGTGAATTGTGCAGATGTCGCATGGACAATAACCTTGTTGCCTTTAATCGATTTGGGAATAAGGGCTTCTTGCCCATCAGGCGATACAATGTAAATGGCAGGGATTTCAATGTTGCCTAAAAAGGTAAAGGTTGTTGTTTTCCCATTATCATAGACAGAAGCAGGTTCAATGAGGGATGAGCCTTGAGCTTCATAAGCCCAATTGCGTGGTCCAAAATCTTCATGGATATTTAAAATATCATTGACAAAGTTTTCTTCACGTTGTTTTTCTTTTTCTGCTTCGGCTAATTTCTTACGTAAGGCTTCATCTTCTGGATAACGAAACTTTACTAAGAAATACGTCTCATTACCCGCTGAAACATCGCCTTCACGGACTTGTAGCTCGAATTGATAAGAGCGTTGTGTTCCATCTTGGCGGCTTGTGACAATTTGTAAATTTGTCACAGGCTGGACTTCACGTGGTTTGAGAAAAACAAAGTGTCCAGCCGGTGCAACTTGCCAAGCAACCGAATTTCCAATTCCTACATAGGTTACTTCTTCATCAACGGCAAATTCTAGTTGAACCGAAGAGCGAATGGAGCCAATGATTTGTACGACGTTGTAGGGGTCATAATTGACAAATCTGATGCGGTTATCTTTACGTGCACTGATAGGCGCTGTTTCTGCAAGTGAGAGAACTGTGTGAAAGCTGAGAGTGATCGTAAAAATTAAAGAGATTGTTTGCAAAAGTCTGATCATTTTATCACCTCTGGATCAGATCTATATTCCGATACTTGAAAACCAAGAGGGTTGATAAGACGATCAGACGTTGAAATGTGTGCGTTCACGTAGGAAAAATTTAAGATTGAAATCCAATGGGAAATATTTTCTTTTTCATTCAAGTCTCTGATCGTTTTATAGTAACGAACTTGGATAAGATCTTTGCTTATAAAAGAGATTGATTTGATTGTGACGGTAGCAATCATGTTATGATAAATATTTTGCGGACTTTCTGGATTATTGCCCGCGTACCATTTTGCAAAACGGTTTTGTTCTTTTGGAGAAGATAAAAGAGAGACTAAGCGAAAATTGTTTTCTGCTTCTGATGCTTGAAAACCTTCACGAGCGCGAACGTATTGGCTGGCAAAATAACGCGTTATAGCTTCATCATAGTCGTTAGGAGATTCTTTTAGGGCGCTTACAGTATCAATAATGCCTGTTGAGTTATCAACGCGGATAACAAAAGGCTCTACCGTTTTCAAAGGCGTCAAAGCTGCGACAGCTAAAGCTAGCGCAATCGTCATCAATCCAAAAAGCACTGTTAAAGCCATGGAGATTTTCATCCGCACACGCATGCTATGCATGCGATCAATGTCAAATGAGCGCGCTTCTTTTATATATTCTTCAAGGGCATCACTTTTCACGCATAACCTCCACAGTTTTATCAGATCGTGCTTCATGAATAACCGGCTTTAATAAAGCTGAATTGGCTGTTACTTTTTCACTTTCCAAAGTATTGAGAATGATGGGAGTAGTAACAGGCTTTACGCTCTTTTCTGGGTAGACAATGTTTTTATTGTCCCAATTCCACTTATCTTTATTTAAAGCGCGTGTATGTTTGCCATTACAGCGTGGTGGTTTTTTAGGGCCACTCAAAGAGGCACAACCAGTAAGAGCCATTGTTAGGACCATAACAAAAGTTATTTTTTGTTTCATTTTTTAAACTCACAAATATCTTGGAATACAATGCATGAGAGCCTTTGTTCTGAACATTTTTACAAGTTTATGTGATGCAAGATTTCGATTGGTTTTGTTGTTAGACCCAAGGTGTTAGATCTTATCTGGAACAGGATCATGGCGCGTGCACCCTTTGGCGCACACAAGGAAAAAACAAAAATTCTTATTCTTTTAAAGAGGTGCTTTATCTTAAAATCGACCACGACCACCTCCAGATTTACCTGCTTTTGCGGCCGCCCCTGCCGCACTTCTAACAGCGTTACCAGCAGCTCCTGAGATTTGTGAAGTGGCACTTTTTACTGCATTGCCACTCGCTCTTGCACCATTTGAAAGCATTGTAAAAATCTGTCCTCCTGAAGAGACACCAGCGTTAAAGTATGGTCCGCCAGAGGCCAGCGCTGTTGCAATACCAGGAAGCGCACGGAAGATAATAACTCCTATGATCGAAATGACGATGACAGGGGGAAAAAGAACGTAAATTGATTCATATGAAACTTTGAGAACCTGTAGGATAACTTGACATATAATGGTTCCAAGCATGATTACGAGAACTTGTAAAATGGTAAAATTGATCAAAGTTGTAATCCATGCATCGGAGTATTTTCGCGTTGCATTGAACAAATACAAACTAATAAATAGAGGCCCAAGACCTATAATCATGACGAGTGCAACTTGTGCAAACATTTGCACAATAAAACCACCTATACAAAAAAGAATAACTGCGAGAAGCATGATAGAACCAAGAAGACCCACAATGATCTTTTCAAAAAACCAAGCATTGTATAAGACTTCTTGATAACGCGAACTTGCCTTTAACAAAATATAATCAAAAACATTGGAGCTTGCAGGATTACTGTTAAGCGCATTCCCAATAGCATTGGATAAATCATTAAAGAAAATATCCTTGACATAAGTATTAAATATATCCGCATTCGTTGCCATTGTTGTAACAACAACGATTTTAACAACATTATTGAGAAGACTATGCATGGAAAGCGCAACGCGACCTGTCATAACATTATAGCCATAAAGAAAGATAAAAATGATTGCAGCGAGATTTAAGGGCGCTGAAATAGCAGAAGATAGCCCACTCACCGTTGTGTCCATCACATTATCGAGGGGTTTTAAAATATACCCAGAAACGCTTTCAAAGGGAGAAAAACTAAAGTCTGACATTTGTACTCGTACTTTCAAGTTTTTCTTTTAATTGTTTTTCTTTTTCTTTTAATTGTGCCTCAAGATATTTATGCTTTTGTTGTTCCTTTTCTTCACGTAATTCATCTTTTGTTTTCGTATCTCTTGCTTGAATCATATCAAGAGACTGAAGTTTTAAAGAATTCACTTGAAGATCGGCTTGAAGAAGAGAAAGCTTTACTTGAAGATCTTGTCGAAGGGCTTGCAATTCTTCTGGTTTTGTTTCTGGTTTTGATTTAATATTTTCAAGTTGTTGACTTATTTCTTTGATTTTTTTTGCAGTGTCAGTTGCTGTTTTATAAATAGTTTCAGCTGTTTCTGATTTTGCAGCATTTAATTTTTGTGTGTTCTCGAGTGCTTGTTTATAATATTCATCTACATCGGGTGTCGTTTGTGATATTGCATGAGAAATAAAAGAAAAAGATAACAGTGTAACTAAGCCATATTTTTTCATTGATTTTTTCTCCTTTGATAAAATATGGGCAGCCATTTGTCAGGG
>NZ_JBHIQG010000135.1:0-6129 GCF_042196425.1 Bartonella sp. AD328YNZD
ATTTTTGAGTGTTGTGGTGTTTGGGTAGACATAATGATGGGGAGAAACTGTCTGTATATTTTTTGTCTTTGCTTTTGGCATCGCAGCTTCCTTATAATTTTACGTTGTCCATACGAGTGTTAAATTCTCGAGTGAAATGTCCCCTTTGCATATCCTTCTAGAATTTTTAGCGTTTTGGAGTGAAGCTTTACATCCTCTATTGCATGGGTGCTGATGGTTGCGTCAACGGCTTCACGGCGTTTTTTTAAATCTTCCATTGTTATTGATAAAAGATTTTCTCTAATTTTTATTGTTTGGGTTTTCATGCATTTTTCCTTTTATGGCCAATTATTGCTTTAAAAGATTCTTCGGCAGCCGGTGTGATTTTCTTTTAGTCACCTCCAAAGATGTTTCGTTGTTTGAAGGGGTCATAATAAATTTCTGTGACCTTAAACTTTCCTTCAACCCGTTTGCATTGGATGATGATATCAATCATTGAAATCAACAGTCCTCGAATATCATCACGCTCTAAATCACCCCCTCCATCACTTTCTTTGACCAAAAGGGTCATTTGCTCAAAGGCAGCAAGGGCCGTTGATGCATGAACCGTCGTAATGGAACCTGGATGGCCTGAATTGACATTGCGGATATAATAAAAGGCTGTACCATCTCGAAGTTCTTGCAAAAGAATACGGTCAGGACGCATCCGTAAAGATGATTCAAGCAATTCTTTGGGACCAACGGAGGCTAAGCCTTGTCCATCTTTTGAATAGAGCATCGAGACATGATTAGGATGCGGTATCAGCAATTCTTGTGTGTCTTCAATGGTGATAATACGTTCTTCTTGAGGAATTTTGGCGATTAATGCTTTTGATAATGTTGTTTTACCTGAACCGGTTTTTCCCGCAATTAAAATATTTTTCTGGCATTTTACAGCTTGATTTAAAAAGGAGACAAAGTCTTTATTACAGTAGGCATTGGCTAAGTTATGCTCGATGATTTTGAGTTCATTAAAACGAGAAAGATAATTATTCAATGGCGTGAAAGATACCTGCTCACAGAGCGAGAAGAGTCCTTTATTTGCGAGTTCTTCGAGAGAAAAACTCTGCGATGATGGTTTACGAATTGTCATACTAATCGTGTCTTTTTCGACAGCTGGCGGAATGACAATCTGAATGCGTTCATTGCCTGGTAGAGTGGCAGATAATATTGGGTTTTTGTCCGATATGTTTTGCTTGGAATAGGACGCGACAACTTTCGCAATACCCATAAGCTCATTAAAAGAGAGAGTTGGTACTTCTATTGTTTTCCAGCCATCAAATCCTTCAGTCATTACTTGATAGGGACGATTGATAACAATTTCAAAAAGACTATCATCTTTCAAAAAAGCACTGATGGGTTCAAGTTTTGTGAGAACAATCGCGACAGTTTCATTATTCATGGTATGTAAGTTGTGGTTCATTTTAAAGGTATCGTAGAATTTTTGTAAAAGTTTTTTGAAACAGCTCGATGGATAATCTGTTTTTTGTTTTCGATGACTTTCAATTTATAAACACTGGAAAAATCTAAATCGCGGGCAACAAAAATATTCACCATTTCTCCTTGGTTTTTGGATAATGTTGGAGGAATATTGGCGTAATTTTCTACGACAATATTTGCAATATGTTGTCCTGAAGAGAGTGTTTCAGTTTCTTCTTTCTCTTGTTTTTTTGATAAACGTTTATTGGCATAGTGTGTTGCATCTTTTATTAGTGATACAAGAAGTGCAGATCCAATCCGCTCCAACCAATGATTATCAATGTCTCCATCCATACCAGAACGCCCTAAAGCATCTGTTGCAGGTGAAGCTAAGGATATAATGATACCATTAGGGGTTTTTGCTCTATTCCATAGCACAAAGAGACGTGTTTGGCCTTTTTTCAAGCCAGCGCGATATTCACCAACAATTTGGGTGCCTTTATCAAGAAGAACAACACGACCATTGTCTGATAAGATATCTCTGGAGACGATACAACTGGCAAAACCTTGTTGATCACTGTTGATGGCTGTTTCTAAGATACAAGGGATAGAAGTTCCCATCGTGATGATGTAGTTTCGATTGCCAAGGGTTGAAGCGCGAATACCTTCAAGCACTGTGGGTTTGAGAAGATGATTAAAACGTTGTGTCGTTTCATCAGGTTTGTTTTCAAGTTGGTGAGGCAAAGCGCCATTATTTGTTTGTGAATCTATTTTGCTTTGTTGTGTATGCGCATAAGCTAATACAGGAGCACGTTGCGCTGCTTCCAACAGTGGATCATTAGAATTTGATTGATTGATGGTTGGTGTTGGTAGCTCGATTTGTGGCAACAGAGCGTTCTTTCGTTGAGATTGTTCAAGGGGGGGAGGGGTCGGCTTTGCAGGGTGGAAAAGTTCTGTTTGTTTGATAAATTTTTCTTCTTTTGAAGATTCAACCGGTTGTTTTTTTTCTGTGACAAGTGTTGAATAGGCTAAATAAAGACAGACACTAAAAAGAATAACAAGAGCGACTGCTTTCCCTACATTGCTCTGTTGGCTTTTTCCCTGAGCATTTTTTATTGTATCGCGATCATTAATGTTTTTTTCATCCACGGTGTTATTCATGGCTGCTTCCTATGTTCACTTTACGTTGTACAGATGGTGATGTCGTACCCGTTTCAGGGTTAATTCCTTCTGGTACGAACCTTTTATTAAAAATGCACAATACTTCGTTCCCACGCCGTAGTGTGAATTGTGCAGATGTTGCATGGACAATAACCTTGTTGCCTTTAATCGATTTGGGAATAAGGGCCTCTTGCCCATCAGGCGATACAATGTAAATGGCAGGGATTTCAATGTTGCCTAAAAAGATAAAGGTTGTTGTTTTCCCATTATCATAGACAGAAGCAGGTTCAATGAGGGGAGAGCCTTGGGCTTCATAAGCCCAATTGCGTGGTCCAAAATCTTCATGGATATTTAAAATATCATTGACAAAGTTTTCTTCACGTTGTTTTTCTTTTTCTGCTTCGGCTAATTTCTTACGTAAGGCTTCATCTTCTGGATAACGAAACTTTACTAAGAAATACGTCTCATTACCCGCTGAAACATCGCCTTCACGGACTTGTAGCTCGAATTGATAAGAGCGTTGTGTTCCATCTTGGCGGCTTGTGACAATTTGTAAATTTGTCACAGGCTGGACTTCACGTGGTTTGAGAAAAACAAAGTGTCCAGCCGGTGCAACTTGCCAAGCAACCGAATTTCCAATTCCTACATAGGTCACTTCTTCATCAACGGCAAATTCTAGTTGAACCGAAGAGCGAATGGAGCCAATAATTTGTACGACATTGTAGGGGTCATAATTGACAAATCTGATGCGGTTATCTTTACGTGCGCTAATAGGCGCTGTTTCCGCAAATGAGAGGACTGTGTGAAAGCTGAGAGTGATCGTAAAAATTAAAGAGATTGTTTGTAAAAGTCTGATCATTTTATCACCTCTGGATCAGATCTATATTCCGATACTTGAAAACCAAGAGGGTTGATAAGACGATCAGACGTTGAAATGTGTGCGTTCACGTAGGAAAAATTTAAGATTGAAATCCAATGGGAAATATTTTCTTTTTCATTCAAGTCTCTGATCGTTTTATAGTAACGAACTTGGATAAGATTTTTGCTTATAAAAGAGATTGATTTGATTGTGACGGTAGCAATCATGTTCTGATAAATATTTTGCGGACTTTCTGGATTATTGCCCGCGTACCATTTTGCAAAACGGTTTTGTTCTTTGGGAGAAGATAAAAGAGAAACTAAGCGAAAATTATTTTCTGCTTCTGATGCTTGAAAACCTTCACGGGCACGAACATATTGGCTAGCAAAATAACGCGTTATCGCTTCATCATAGTCGTTAGGGGATTCTTTGAGGGCACTTACAGTATCAATAATGCCTGTTGAGTTATCAACGCGGATAACAAAAGGCTCTACTGTTTTCAAAGGCGTCAAAGCGGCGACAGCTAAAGCTAGCGCAATCGTCATCAATCCCAAAAGTACTGTTAAAGCCATGGAAATTTTCATTCGCACACGCATGCTATGCATGCGGTCAATGTCAAATGAACGCGCTTCTTTTATATATTCTTCAAGGGCATCACTTTTCACGCGTAACCTCCACAGTTTTATCAGATTGTGCTTCATGAATAATTGGCTTTAATAAAGCTGAATTGGCTGTTGCTTTTTCACTTTCCAAAGTATTGAGAATGATGGGAGTGGTAACAGGCTTTACGCTTTTTCCTGGATGGACAACGTTTTTATTGTCCCAATTCCACTTATCTTTATTTAAAGCACGTGTATGTTTGCCATTACAGCGTGGTGGTTTTTTGGGGCCACTCAAAGAGGTGCAACCAGTAAGAGCGATTGTTAGGACCATAACAAAAGTTATTTTTCGTTTCATTTTTTGAACTCACAAATATCTTGGAATACAATGCATGAGAGTTTTTATTCTGGACACTTTTACAAGTCTATGTGATGCAAGACTTTGATTGATTTTGTTGTAAGAGCCAAGATGTTAGGACTTATCAGGAACAGGATCATGGTACGTGCGCCAAAGGGTGCACGCAAAGCAAAAACAAAAATACTTATTCTTTATAAAGAGGTGCTTTATCTTAAAACCGACCACGACCACCTCCGGAGCTTCCTGCTTTTGCTGCTGCGCCTGCCGCACCTCTAGCAGCGTTACCGGCAGCACCTGAGATTTGTAAAGTAGCACTTTTTACTGCATTACCACTCGCTCTTGCACCATTTGAAAGCATTGTAAAAATCTGTCCTCCTGAAGAGACACCAGCGTTAAAGTATGGTCCGCCAGAGGCCAGGGCTGTTGCAATACCGGGAAGAGCACGGAAGATAATAACCCCTATGATCGAAATGATGATGACAGGGGGAAAAAGAACGTAAATTGATTCATATGAAATGCTGAGAACCTGTAGAATAACTTGGCATATAATTGTTCCAAGCATGATTACGAGAACTTGTAAAATGGTAAAATTGATCAAGGTTGTAATCCATGCATCGGAGTATTTTCGCGTTGCATTGAACAAATACAAACTAATGAACAGAGGTCCAAGACCTATAATCATGACCAGTGCAACTTGTGCAAACATTTGCACAATAAAACCACCTATACAAAAAAGAATAACGGCGAGAAGCATGATAGAACCAAGAAGACCCACAAGGATCTTTTCAAAAAACCAAGCATTGTATAAGACTTCTTGATAGCGCGAACTTGCCTTTAACAAAATATAATCAAAAACATTGGAGCTTGTTGGATTACTGTTCAGCGCATTCCCAATAGCGTTGGATAAATCATTGAAGAAAATATCCTTGACATATGTATTAAATGTATCCGCATTCGTTGCCATTGTTGTGACAACAACAATTTTAACAACATTATTGAGAAGACTATGCATCGAAAGCGCAACGCGACCTGTCATAACATTATAGCCATAAAGAAAGATAAAAATGATTGCGGCGAGATTTAAGGGCGCTGAAATAGCAGAAGACAGCCCACTCACCGTTGTATCCATCACATTATCAAGGGGTTTTAAAATATACCCAGAAACGGTTTCAAAGGGAGAAAAACTAAAGTCTGACATTTGTACTCGTACTTTCAAGTTTTTCTTTTAATTCTTTTTCTTTTTCTTTTAATTGGGCCTCAAGATATTTATGTTTTTTTTGTTCCTTTTCTTCACGTAGCTCATCTTTTGTCTTCGTATCTCTTGCTTGAATCATATCAAGAGACTGAAGTTTTAAAGAACTTACTTGAAGACCTGCTTGAAGAAGAGAAAGCTTTACTTGAAGATCTTGCCGAAGAGCTTGCAATTCTTCAGGTTTTATGTCTTTTTGTGATTTAAGTTGTTCAAGCTGATTATTTATGTCTTTGATTTTATTTGCAGTTTCAGTTGTGCTTTTATAAATGTTTTCAGCTGTTTCTGATTTTGCAGCATCTAATTTTTGTGTGTTCTCGAGTGCTTGTTTATAATATTCATCCACATCGAGTGTTGTTTGCGCTATTGCATGAGGCATAAAAGAAAAGGATAACAGTGTAACTAAGCCATATTTTTTCATTGATTTTTTCTCCTTTGATAAAATATGGGCAGCCATTTGTCAGGG
>NZ_JBHIQG010000136.1:0-6094 GCF_042196425.1 Bartonella sp. AD328YNZD
TGAGCAATCAAAGATTTAAACACTGGTCATTAAGGATAAAAAATGTTTAAAACGCACAAGATAGAAATTGAATGGGCCGGGCGTCCGCTCACCCTTGAAACAGGGAAAATAGCGCGTCAAGCTGATGGTGCAGTGATTGCCACCTATGGAGAAACGATTGTCTTAGCTACCGTTGTATCAGCCAAAATCCCAAAACCAGACCAGGACTTTTTTCCACTCACCGTTAATTATCAAGAAAAATCCTATGCTGTTGGTCGAATACCTGGGGGCTATTTAAAACGTGAAAGTCGACCAAGTGAAAATGAAACTTTGGTTTCACGTTTGATTGATCGCCCAATTCGTCCCCTTTTCGTTGAGGGATATAAAAATGATACACAAGTTATTGTTTCCGTTATACAGCATGATCTCGAAAACAATCCCGATATCCTTGCAATGATTGCATCTTCTGCCGCATTGACCCTGTCAGGTGTTCCTTTCATGGGGCCTATAGCCGGTGCCCGCGTTGGCTATTGTAATGGACAATATGTTCTTAATCCTCATATCGATGAAATGCCTGAATCAAAACTTGATCTTGTTGTTGCTGGAACAGAAAGTGCTGTTTTGATGGTTGAATCAGAAGCACAAGAATTACCGGAAGATATCATGTTGGGAGCTGTGATGTTTGGTCACAAAGGCCTTCAACCTGTCCTTGATGCCATCATCAAGCTTGCTGAAGTTGCTGCAAAAGATCCTCGTGATTTTGTTCCTGAAGATCTTTCTGAACTTGAAAAAGCGGTGCAGAAAATGGCAGAACAGGATATACGAAAGGCTTACACAATTACTGATAAGCAAGAACGTTATGCTGCAATTGATGCTCTAAAAACAGAAATTATCAGTAAATTTATGCCAGAAACAGAAGACGACTGTCAATTCAGTGCAGATCAAATTGCAACCGTCTTTAAACAATTGCAAGCAAAAATTGTTCGTGGAAACATTCTTGATACCCAAAAGCGTATTGATGGACGCAATCTTTCTACCGTGCGCCCTATCCAATCAGAAGTAAGTATTTTACCCCGTACACATGGATCCGCACTCTTTACCCGCGGAGAAACACAAGCTATTGTCGTTGCAACATTGGGAACTGGTGAAGATGAACAATATGTTGATTCTTTAACGGGTATGTATAAGGAAACATTCCTCCTCCATTATAATTTTCCACCATTTTCCGTGGGTGAAACAGGACGCCTTGGTTCTCCTGGTCGTCGTGAAATTGGACATGGCAAATTGGCATGGAGAGCAATTCATCCCATGTTGCCAAATAAAGAATCTTTTCCTTATACCATTCGTGCTGTCTCAGAAATTACTGAATCCAATGGATCTTCTTCTATGGCAACGGTTTGTGGAACGTCACTTGCTCTCATGGATGCTGGTGTTCCTCTAGCACGCCCTGTTGCTGGTATTGCTATGGGCTTGATTAAAGAAGGAGAACGCTTTGCTGTTCTTTCTGATATTTTAGGAGATGAAGATCATCTTGGAGATATGGATTTTAAAGTCGCAGGAACAGAAAATGGTATTACTGCCTTGCAAATGGATATCAAAATTGATGGTATTACCGAAGAGATTATGAAAATTGCGCTTGAACAAGCCAAAGGTGGCCGAATCCATATCCTTAATGAGATGGCGAAAGCTTTAACCAGTGCACGTGCTGAGCTGAGTGAATTTTCTCCGAGAATCGAAGTTATGAATATTTCTGTCGATAAAATCCGTGATGTTATCGGCTCTGGTGGTAAAGTTATTCGGGAAATCGTGGAACAAACAGGAGCAAAAATTAATATTGAAGATGATGGTACCATTAAAATTGCTTCTGCTGATGCTAAAACCATTGAAGCGGCAAAACGCTGGATCCATTCTATTGTTGATGAACCTGAAGTTGGTGCTATCTACCAAGGAACAGTTGTAAAAACTGCAGAATTTGGTGCATTTATAAACTTCTTTGGTTCTCGTGATGGACTCGTTCATATCTCTCAACTTGCATCGGAACGTGTCGCCAAAACAACCGATATTATTAAGGAAGGCGACAAAGTTTGGGTTAAGTTAATGGGCTTTGATGAGCGTGGAAAAGTTCGGTTATCAATGAAGGTCGTTGATCAAACAACCGGAAAGGAAATCACCGGTGATAAAGCGATGAATGAAGAAAAGTGCGTGGATGAAAAAAAACAACCTGAAAATAAGCGCCGCCGTAAGAAAAAAGAAGAGTAAGCCTTTCTTCTTATCAATCATGAAATGCCATCCCAATATTGGAATGGCATTTTTCTTTGAAAGAGCCCTATGTGTTATTATTTTTGCCTTTTGAAAATCATGAACTCCCGTATCCAGATCCAAGCCAATGTTGGCTGAGTTTCGGTTTAACAGAAGTTCCGGCTCAAAAATGGGCGCAAAATTTAAAAATTATTACGCCTTGGCGACCAGATTTTTTAAAATTTGTCGATACTCAATTTCACTGCTCTCCTCAAATAGATAAAACTTTCAACTATGATGGTGCATTTTTACATTTGAGCAAATATCGTGGTTTTAATCAAAATTGTTTTCTTGATTTATTAGAATGCGTTAAACCCAATGGATGGGTTGTGATCAGTGGGAATAAAACTGCTGGTGCTGCTTCAATGATGAAATGGGTCAAAAATATTGTCCCCATCACCAATAAACTGTCTAAAAATCATGGTCTGGTATTTTGGCTGCAAGTTCCTCCACAAATAGAGAAACAGAATATTGTACAATTGCGCTCACCACCGCTTACTTTTGGTAAATTTCAAACTACTTCTGGTATGTTCTCACACGGTCGTATTGATCCAGGATCTGCTGCGCTTGCTTCTTATATGCTCAAAGTTATTTCTGGAAAAACAGCTGATTTTGGTGCTGGATGGGGTTATCTTTCTCACGTTGCGCTTGAAAGAAGTGAAAAACTCACTGCTCTCGACCTTTATGAAGCAGACTACAATGCTTTGAGAGCAGCAAAACAGCACCTTAAATCCATAACAACTCCTTTTCCAATTCATTTTTATTGGCACGACCTTGTACATGAACCTATCACAAATCTATATGACACAATCATTTCAAATCCACCGTTTCACACACAACAAACAACAGATGTTTCATTAGGAAAAAATTTTATTATAAATGCTGCAAAGTGCTTAAAGCCAAGCGGCAGTCTGCTTTTTGTTGCAAACCGCCACCTGCCTTATGAAACATTATTAAAAAATATTTTCCGCACAGTGTTGATACACGAACAACCCCATGGTTTCAAAATTATCGAAGCACGCAGATAAACAGAACAAGCAATAACTTTCAAAGAATAAAACGTGAAAGATCGATATCAGCAGCAAGCTCGCCAATAGATTTTCTCACGTAAGCAGCATCAATTGTAAATGTTGTTCCAGCTTTATCAGGCGCGGTGAAAGAAATTTCATCCAAAACGCGCTCCATCACTGTTTGCAAACGACGTGCCCCTATATTTTCAATCCTTGCATTTAAATCTACAGCAATATCTGCTAAAGCATCAATAGCATCATCTGTAATTTCCAAATGAACCTCTTCCGTTGCCATAAGAGCGATATATTGTTTAATCAAACTAGCTTCTGGTTCCGTTAGAATGCGTCGTAAATCTTCCCTTGTTAAAGGGTTGAGCTCCACACGGATGGGCAAACGTCCTTGAAGTTCCGGTAATAAATCAGATGGCTTGGAAACATGAAATGCACCTGAGGCAATAAAAAGAATATGATCGGTTTTTATTTGCCCATATTTTGTAGAAATTGTTGTTCCTTCAACCAAAGGCAAAAGATCCCGTTGAACGCCCTCACGCGAAACCGCAACACTTGCTCCACCATCCCTGGTTGCAATTTTATCAATCTCGTCGATAAAAACAATACCGTCATTTTCAGCAACACGAAGCGCCTCTTGAATAATTTGCTCCTGATCAAGGAGTTTTTCAGATTCATCATCAATGAGCGGCTTAAAAGCATCTCTTACTGTCGTCTTACGGACTTTTGTACGACTGCCCATTTTTCCCAAAATATCTGATAAATTCATAATACCCATTTGCGCCCCAGGCATACCAGGAATATCAAAGGTTGAAGCACTACTGCTATTATTATCGGCGACTTCAATTTCAATCTCTTTTTCATCTAATTCACCTTCACGCAATTTTTTACGAAAACTATCACGAGTAGTAGGACTTGCTGTTTTACCAACAAGGGCGTCTAAAACACGCTCTTCAGCATTCACGTGGGCCTTTTCTTTTATTTCATCCCGTTTCTTTTCACGCACAAGAGAAATGGCAATTTCAACAAGATCTCGAATAATTTGCTCAACATCACGTCCCACATAACCAACTTCAGTAAATTTAGTCGCTTCTACTTTAACGAAGGGTGCTCCAGAAAGTTTTGCTAATCGACGTGCAATACCAGTTTTACCAACACCTGTTGGCCCTATCATTAAAATATTTTTTGGCATAACTTCTTCACGCATCGGCTCATCAAGCTGTTGCCTACGCCACCGATTGCGCAGTGCAATAGCTACAGAGCGTTTGGCATCATTTTGGCCAATAATAAAACGATCAAGTTCAGAAACAGTCTCACGAGGGGAAAATACAACACACATTTAAATAGCTTTCTCTAAAGAAGATAATTCTGCATCCAATGTTTCAATCGTAAAATGATCATTGGTGTAAACACAAATTTTAGCGGCAATAGCCATAGCTTTACGAGCAATAGTTTCTGCATCCAAATCCAAATCCATGAGTGCACGCGCTGCTGAAAGAGCAAAATTTCCTCCAGAGCCAATTGCCATAACCCCATCTTCTGGTTCTAAAACATCACCAAGCCCTGTTAGAGCCAAAGTTACTTTCTTATCAGCCACGAGCATCATTGCTTCGAGACGACGCAAATAGCGATCTGTTCTCCAATCTTTTGCAAGTTCTACACAGGCACGCATAAGCTGATCAGGATATTGTTCAAGCTTTGTTTCCAATCTCTCCAGTAATGTAAAAGCATCTGCCGTAGCACCTGCAAAACCAGCAATAACCACTCCGTTCTTTCCAAGACGACGCACTTTACGTGCATTGCCTTTCATAATTGTCTGTCCAAGAGAAACCTGACCATCACCGGCCATCACGACTTTTCCACCTTTTCGTACCGTAATAATTGTTGTACCATACATTATGTCTGGCTTATGTTCTGTCATAAGGAAACTCCTTAATATTAACTTTACTTTTTAATATTGATTTCTTTTCATACAATGTAAAACTCAATTACTATTGTCCTATTTAAGAACATATACAGCAAAACACAATGATTCAGCATAACTCAATTTGTTGAAAATGGAAAAATGATATCATTGTTGTCAATGCAAATTACTGCTAAATAGCTTTATATAAACAGTTTGTGCTTTTTAGAGGAAAATTATGAAAAAAATAGCCATAGGGACCTTAGGTGGAACAATTGCAATGACGGCTGATAGTTTTGGTCACATGCAACCAACTTTAACTTCAGATAACCTCATAAAAAGTGTTCCTGCTTTAAATAACGTTGCTGATATTCATGCACAAACATTAATGCAAATACCAAGTGGATCTTTATCGTTTCAAATGCTTTTTGAAATAATTAAGTGGGCAAAACAACAAATAAACGCTGGTGCAGAAGGTATTGTTTTAACACAAGGGACTGATACTCTGGAAGAAACAGCTTTTTTTCTTTCTCTTTATTGGAAAGAAGCTGAACCTCTCATCATAACCGGTGCTATGCGCATGCCTCATGAAGCAGGAGCCGATGGCCCAGCTAATATTTTAGCAGCCACTCGCGTTGCGGCAGCCCCACAAAGTCGTAACAGAGGCGTTCTCGTTGTCATCAATGATACAATTCATTCACCTTATTGGCTCTATAAAAGCCATACCGTCAAAGTCGAAACATTTCAATCAGGTCTTGCAGGTGTTTTAGGAACTATTTTAGAGGAAAAACTTATTTATTTCAATGATCGAAAATTTTTCCCAAAAACGTTTGATTTTCCCCAAAACCATGATCATCAAATTGCACTCCTCTATTCCTCTTTATCTTCTGATGCA
>NZ_JBHIQG010000137.1:0-6092 GCF_042196425.1 Bartonella sp. AD328YNZD
AAATAACATCTTCATTTTACGCTACTTATTTCGTTTTTGTATAAAAAACGATTTCTTTAAGCTATAGAACCTCAAAACGAGATGAAAACATACCATCACACTATTAAGAAATAAACCATACTCTTTATATCACAAGCAATCTGATGCAAAATTTTGAAAATACACCCCGGACTCCCCGCAAAAAAGCTTAATCGCCTTACGAATATCACTTCTCGACTTTATGCATTCAATACATTTATGTTCGCAAAATACTCCACCTTTTACTCATTATAGTGCATTCATATTTCGTATTCAACATCGTCCCGATAACACTTTTTCTCAACCTTCAAAAGACCTTGTAAAAATAATAAAATATTATCAAGATATTAATAATAAAACATAAAGAATTTAGATTCTATCTCAATAATCACATACAACTTTGTTTCTTTTGATCTTATTTCCCTATATATTTCATCTCCAATTATTAATTTCTAAAATGATTTTAGTAGCTTATAATAGCTTAATCGTATTATTTTAATGTATCAGACGATATTTTTCTTTCTGTTATAAAAAACTTCTTAAGAATTCTTTTGGAAAGTCTCCTTATCTTATTTCTAAGTAATTTATAAAAAGAAATATAAAACTTTTTTCTATAGCAGTTCTAACATTACCATTTTTTAAACAATATTTTAATCAATTAAAGACACTTAAATAAATCTTCCTATGTATAAAAACTCTTTCACCCAACCTAAAGGTATAATTTTCATTCTTACCGTACAAAATTGTTCTTTAGCATGAGCTCTATACAACAGAAGACATCTAAATCATATCTATAAAATAGTTGATCTCTCCACTTGTGAAGAAGAAAGATGGCACCATAACACTATTTTCCAGCTCCCAATGTTTTGCTGCAACCCTCAATACTTGAGACGATTCATAAGAAGCATCTTTACCCCTTTCTTGTACAGTTTTTATCCACACGCTAATTCCGTTTACAACGTGCAAGGAAATGGTTTTGATTGATTCAACATAAACAAGTTTGGAATGAGAGAATTTTACAATATTCGGATCTCTCATCTAACATGCGAAATAGTGAATTATATTTAAAATCAATATCTTGCTATACTGAAGATACAATATATTTCTTATTTCTTCTTGAGCATTAAAATATTATCCCTAAACACTCAAACTCAACTTACAAAAAAATTCAATGCACAAATAAACTTTTCTGTTGATTTCTTTCCCGCTTTCAAAGGACGAAGATTCTTAATCCAATCTGGACTGAAAAAGTTTGGATTCTTGTCGAGCGGTCTCCTCTTTTCTTCCCACTCATGTGATTCACTTAACTAAAGGCTCTACAGACAAGTCCTGCTTAAAAATATTTACCACGCACTCTAAAAGCACTTAATATATTAAGAAGACTTACAGAATTTATCTCACTATATCTCAAATGACAGTGTTTTTACAGTATAACAGGATAAAAGAATCCACGAACATAATAATTAGATGCTTTAATATACGAGAACAAGAAAGGAAAAGCCCTTCGTTTTTGTTGGTTGCTCTTTAAAAAGAAGGTTCATTTAGAAGTAATTTTCTTAAATCTCATGACACAACCTTTTGTTATTAGTCTTAAGATGCAAATTATATTCTTTCCTACGCTCTGTAGTGCATACCTCGCAATTTATACGCTCATAATACCTTTTAAGCTGCATTTGATTCTGAAGTCTGAATCAATAAAGCATAAAGCGCATTGGCATTATGCGTACTGCGCAACTTTTGTACAACATCAGTGTGACGCAAAACACGTGCGATCTGTGATAAAGCTTTTAAGTGATCTGCACCAGCATTTTCAGGTGCTAAAAGGAGAAAAACGAGATCTATAGGTTCGTCGTCAAGAGCTTCAAAATCAACAGGACTTTCAAGACGTGCAAATATACCAATGATCCGATTAATATCAGGTAATTTTCCATGAGGAATCGCAATACCTCCACCTAAACCCGTTGAACCAAGCTTCTCGCGTTGTAAAACAACATCAAAAATCACATGCTCACTAAGACCTGTTAGCTTGGAAGCTTTTTCGGCTAAAATTTGCAGAACCTGTTTTTTCGAATTAGCATTAAGAGCCGGAATGATCGCTTCCGGTGCTATTAACTCACTCAAATTCATACTTTAATTTTCCTCTTACACGCTAAAATGCTCATCAATAAACCTATAAACGCTATAGATACTTAATGTTCTTTCACTTTTCGCAACATCGCATGTGTTTTTACTTTTCAATTTATAATGGGTGATAGCTCAATACATCTCATATCACTTCTAAAACAACAATAAATAGTATTCGGATCATCATTAACGGCATAAGAAACCAAAGAAATGAAATTGTTCATAAAGTTAATTTCCTTACGACTCTAAAAAAGGCCATTATTCATAAATTTATTAAACTTGTCATAAGAGTTGATGTATAATCCGCCATCAGAGTTTTTCTTTCTTTAAAAATGAGCCCTTAAATTAAGATGAAAAGCATACTGAGCAAAATGGATCTTTACTTTGAAAATTACTGTATAGCTTGAACATCGACTTATAACAAGAATATAAAGATTTTTAGAAATTTAATGATTATTTTAAAAGATTTATAGATTTAGCCTGATATCTGTAGCCAAGCTCCTATTTTCAAATAGGCGATATAAACCAATAAAATACGACAACTCCTATTGAATAACCGCAATATATAACCGGTGCTCCCATCAAAATACCTAAAACAGCATCACCGATATATTATTTGATTCGACAGAGAAAAATATGATAAATATCTTTTACCTTTCAATAACACACGCATTCATTGAGAGCTTCATTTATCACTCATTATCACGTTAATCTAGTGATATCTTTTCTATGATATAATTATGAGTAAGCTAAACTTATAAAACAACAAACTAACCTCTAATGATAAAACCTTTTTCACCACTCAATAACAACATTAAGGTTATAGTCATAAAAGAAGTTTTGGCATAAATAAGGAGATTTTCAGTAATAATGTTTGGTTAAACTTAAATGGAAACTTGTGAAAGCTGTAAAATCAAAGAGAAAACTGATTTCCCAAATAAATTCTGCGTACATCAACGTTGTTGATAATATCGTTAGGACAACCGTGAACTAACACCCGCCCTGTATGAATAATATAAGCGCGATCGACAAGCCCTAATGTCTCACGTACATTATGATCCGTTATTAAAACACCAATGCCACGCCTCGTTAAATGACGAATAAGTTGTTGAATATCGAAAATAGCGATAGGATCAATTCCTGCAAATGGTTCATCAAGTAACATAAAATGGGGACGAGAAGCTAAA
The DNA here is from genome assembly GCF_042196425.1 of Bartonella sp. AD328YNZD. NCBI lineage: Bacteria > Pseudomonadati > Pseudomonadota > Alphaproteobacteria > Hyphomicrobiales > Bartonellaceae > Bartonella > Bartonella sp. AD328YNZD. Next base: position 3,330 of record NZ_JBHIQG010000137.1, read on the forward strand.
GCGCGCGCAATTTCAAGTCGCCGACGTTCACCTCCAGATAACGAAAGCGCAGACATTTTACGTAAATGATCAATTTTAAATTCATGTAAAAGGCTATCTAACTCTTCACGTTGTTTAAGACGATCTTTTTCAACGACCTCTAAAACAGCTTTAATGTTATTTTCTACTGAAAGACCACGAAAAATAGACGCTTCCTGTGGAAGATATCCAATACCTAGACGCGCACGTCGGTACATCGGAAGATGCGTAATATCAAATCCATCAATTTTAATCGAGCCTCCATCAGATTTTATGAGCCCTGTCACCATATAAAAACAAGTTGTTTTACCTGCCCCATTGGGTCCTAAAATGCCAACGGCTTCTCCCGTACGAATGCCAAAAGAAACACCATTAACTGTTCGTCTTCCTCGATAAACTTTAATCAAATTACTGGCAATCAAGGTCCCTTTTAAGGGATTTTTTGAAGCTTCACTTTCAAGATTATACCTATCAGTCTGTTTTTTTCTTTTGATTCCAAACATGAAATCTTAATGGCCATTCTTTTGATTTTGTTTTAAAATAATAGAAACACGACCTTTTTTCTTAGGCGTCTCACAACCTTCTAAAAAAGCCTTTCCGCTTTCCATATTTGCCGTTAGTTTGCACCCCGTTGCCACATTATCACCATCAGTTAACACAACATGATTCCCTGTCAAACTCATCATTTTTGACTTTCCATCAAAAACGCCTTTATCACCCGTAGCAACTTGCGTAGCAATTTTTATATAAACTTTTCCTAAAGCTTCCATTTTTTGTATACTCGACGAACCAAATAAAGAAACAGATGATGCCTTTGTATCTTCCTTGTTTTTATCAATTTCTTTATATGCTTTATCGTAGTAAACAACTAATTCTGCCGTTCTTAAAAGACGTTCACCTTGCACCACTGAAACATCACCCTTAAAAAGTGCTATCCCTTCTTTATCACGTATTTCCAAAGAATCTGCATGAAGTTCTACCGGTTCTTTGTCGTTTGATAGACTTATTCCAAAATGAGTCCCTTCAGCATATCCTAAAACTGCTCCTTCTCCTAACATTCCCATGCTAAAAGCTAACATCACACCTATCCATCTTTTGTACGATTTCATTATTTCAATTCTTCTGTTTGTATATACACATACTTCTCTTTATAAATATCCTTTAAAGATTTGTATTGATATTCCGTCATTGCTTTTGAAGCACTAAATGCACATCACCATGGAAATATATGTTTTTTCCTTTTTCTCGAATTTGTAAGGCGTTTGCAGCAAGATGCAAACCGGCCTGCTGAATATTAACACGTTGATCTGTTTTTAACTGTCCCTCGGATAAGTTAATACTAGCTGACATAAATTGTACCATCATCCCATCGTTCGTTGTAATGGTGAATGGCTTATTCAACTGTAAAAAACCATTAATGTTATCGTAAACCCCCCCTTGTGCTGAAAGAAAAACCTGTCTTTGTTGGCCCATAAATGCTCTAGCTGTAATGTTTTGCAACCCAATCATTCCAGCGTGTGTATGGTCTTGAAATGCCTTTTCTGCTTTAAGCCAATAAGGTTCATGAGCACGCGTATACCCTTCTAATTTTGGATTAAGCATCGTCAAATTCATCACGCCACTTTCTCCATTATTCAAAGGCATAGAATCAGAAGTAACGGGAACCAAGAAAAACGTAAACCAGCAAAAAACCAGCGCTGAAAGCAACGCTAAGAGAGGTAAAAAAATTTTTAATACGCTAATGCGACGCGAATGACGGGATGCTTTTTTTAAAACATCTCCAAAAGATGATTGCGTTGAAAAGGCTTCATAATGTTTGTGTACGGACATACTCTCCTGATCTCTTAAATACTCCGCATTTTTAATCTGTATACCCTTTATAGAAGGTATTTTCAAATTTTGTTTATTGCAATTTGTTTTTTCTTGATTTTATTTTGCTTTTATCCGTTTATATATTGTAATATTATGCATGGAGTGCACAATTACGAAATTTTTTTGTGTGAAAGTGAGGCTATTGTGGTAAAATCAGAGCTTGTGCAAATTATTGCTCGTCATAACCCGCATCTTTTTCAACGGGATGTGGAGAATATTGTAAACGCTATTTTTGAGGAAATTGCAACAGCACTTGCAAATGGCAATCGCGTTGAACTTCGTGGATTTGGAGCTTTTTCTGTAAAAAGCCGTTCAGCCCGTAATGGACGTAATCCACGAACAGGTGAAGCCGTTTCTGTTGAAGAAAAGTGGATTCCTTTTTTTAAAACTGGCAAGGATTTACGCGACCGTCTTAATCAGTGAGAAACTTATGATAATTAAACGTATTCTTCTAACAAGTATCAGTGTGATTCTCGCAGCGGTTTTGATTGTTTTTATCGTAGCTAATCGTCAAATGGTTCCGTTAACCCTTGATCCTTTTCGAGCAAATCCTGAAAGTTTTACTTATCATGCTCCCCTCTTTATATGGCTCTTTATTTTCTTTGGTTTTGGTATTTTATTAGGAAATCTGATCAGTTGGTTTTCCTATCACAAATACAAAAAAGCTCTCAAAAAAAGTAAAGCCGAGATTGAAAAATTGAAAACATCTATCACAAATCTGGTGTAATGGTATTTAAATGAAATCTTTTCTCTCTGTATTCTATATTCAGTACAGAGTTAAAAGTGCTCTTTTTCTTTTTTTATACATGTTTTAATTGACTTTAGCTTTTTTGCACTTTTACGAAACATTTAAGAGCTTTATAATATATTTTT
>NZ_JBHIQG010000138.1:0-2334 GCF_042196425.1 Bartonella sp. AD328YNZD
GTGGTTTCCAACTCATTTAAAATGCTTAGACAACTTTAAACCCTGTGCTTGATAATGTGATCCAACATCATGTCCATAAAGGGTTGAGGGCCGATTAAGCATATGTTCATAGACCAAACGACCAATCATTTGGCCATGCTCTAAGATAAAAGGAACTTCATGGCTTCGCACTTCTAAAACCGCTCTTGCTCCTTTTCCACCCGCTTCCATATGCCCAAATCCTGGATCAAAAAAGCCTGCATAGTGCACCCTAAACTCACCAACTAAAGGATCAAAAGGAGTCATTTCTGCGGCATAAAGCGGAGGCACATGAACAGACTCTCGTGAAACTAAAATGTAAAACTCATCAGGATCAAGAACTAGCTCTCTGTGATCTCGATCAAAAAGAGGTTCCCAAAAATCTAAAACGTGAGCAACGGCGCGTTTATCAATATCAATAACGCTTGTATGATGTTTACCACGATAACCTATAAGCCCGTTTTCATCTCCCTTTAAATTAATGGAAAGTCCAATACCATCAGCACTAATATTAGGAAGATCTTCCGATATCAGTGTTTCTTGCCTTTGCAAAGTGTGCAACTCAATTTCATTTAAATAACTTTGCCCTTTTCTAAACCGAAGCTGTGATAAATGTGAGCCAGTACGTACCAAAATTGGAAATGTTCGTGGACTAACTTCCAAATAAAGTGGACCATGATAACCAGCACAAATTTTATCAAATTCCTGAGCATTATCCGTAATGACACGTGTAAAAACATCTAACCGCCCCGTGGAACTTTTGGGATTGGCAACAGCAGATAAAAATTCTGGTAAAGCTAAAGTTTCCAAAAGAGGAACAATATAAACACACCCCGTTTCTAAAACGGCTCCGTCTTGTAAATCAAACTCATGCAACTTTAACCGTTCAAGCTTATCCAAAACTTTTGCATCAGAACCCGGCATAAAAGAAGCACGTATACGATAAGCTTTCTCCCCTAAACGAAGATCAAGGCTTGCTGGTTGTATTTGAGATCTATCAAATGGATACTGAGCCTTGAGAAAGTTATTATCAATCAAAGCTTGTATATCACTATCTGCTAAAATACCGCTTATACGCGCCATATATTGCCTTCCCTTTTTACTGTATTTCTTTTTGACCTAGATGATCCCTTGGTGCAAGCCATTTTTAAGGTGATAAAAACTATTTTTTTTGTTTTTTTCAAACTGATTTGTTAACATAAAATAAAATACTTTGAATAATGAAGAACATTTTGCCTCTCTTTAAAAGTAAACAAGAGGTATTGTAAAAATAATATTTTCATGCTCTCTTATTCTTGAATGTCGCGCAAATGGTGTTATCATAATTTCTTATAAACCCTTAAGATTCCTGTTAGAATTTATTATGATTATACGCCATCTTAGCGAAAATATTATTAATCAAATCGCCGCTGGTGAAGTTATTGAACGACCAGCAAATGTTGTCAAAGAACTTGTTGAAAACGCTATTGATGCTGATGCAACGCGCATTGAAATCATTACAGCAAGTGGTGGAAAAAATTTTATCAAAGTTAGTGATAATGGTTGTGGGATTCCTGCAGATCAGTTAACTCTAGCAGTTTCTCGCCATTGTACCTCAAAGATTACCGATGATGTACACAATATCTGCTTCCTTGGGTTTAGAGGAGAAGCCCTCCCCTCTATTGGTTCTGTTGCAAAACTTAAACTCACTTCACGAACAAAAAATGCTGAGAGCGCTGCTGAAATTTCCGTTACTGCAGGAAAAATTGTAGGCCCCAAGCCAGCTGCTGCAAATCCTGGAACAATTGTTGAAGTTCGTGATCTTTTCTTTGTCACACCGGCACGATTAAAATTTATGAAAACTGATCGGGCTGAAACAAATGCTATTAGCGATATGATTAAGCGAATTGCTATCGCATTTCCACATATCCGCTTTTCTCTTTCAGGACTAGACAGAACTTCTATAGAACTGTCTGCTACAGAAAATAATACTCAAGGACAATTACAACGTATTACGCAAATTATGGGAAAGGAATTCGCCCCTAATAGCATTGCACTGAATGCTGAACGCGAAGCAGTGCGCTTAACGGGTTTTGCTTGTTTGCCATCTTTTAACCGAAATAACAGCCTACATCAATTTGCTTATGTTAATGGGCGTCCCGTGCGTGATAAATTTCTATGGAGTGCACTCCGAGGTGCTTATGCTGATGTTATGCCCCGTGATCGTTATCCTGTCGCTATTCTTTTTATTGATCTCCCACCTGCTGAAGTAGATGTTAATGTTCACCCAGCTAAAGCTGATGTACGATTCCGTGATCCAGGATTAATTCGTGGTTT
>NZ_JBHIQG010000138.1:2434-6068 GCF_042196425.1 Bartonella sp. AD328YNZD
ATACCTTCATCAGAAGAGTTATCTTATCCACTAGGAGCGGCCAGAGCACAAATTCATAAAAACTATATTATCGCCCAAACACAAGATAGTTTGATCATTGTCGATCAGCATGCAGCTCATGAACGATTAGTTTATGAAGCACTCAAAAATGCACTTTATTCCAAACCACTTCCTTCACAGTTATTACTTATTCCTGAAATTGTAGAACTCTCTGAAGAGGATGCAACATGCCTTTTAACGCATAAAGATGCTTTGCAAAAATTTGGATTAGGAATAGAATCATTTGGACCAGGAGCAATTGTTGTGCGTGAAACCCCTTCCATGTTAGGAGAGATCAACGTCCAAGCTCTTATTAAAGATCTTGCAGATGAAGCCGCTGAGTATGATACAACAAACAATTTAAAAGCAATGCTTGATTATGTTGCAGCAACGATGGCCTGTCACGGCTCAATACGGTCAGGGCGCCTTTTACGCCCCGAAGAAATGAACACACTATTACGACAAATGGAGGCAATACCTAATACAAGTACATGTAATCATGGACGCCCTACTTATATTGAACTCAAATTGGTAGATATAGAACGGCTTTTTGGCAGAAAATAAGCTCTTCATCATTTTTACAAGAAAAATATTTTAAAATTAACTCTCGACTTTATAATATATTTTATGGCACTTTTCTTGAATCTCTTGTATCAAGTAAAAAGGAGTTATAATGTTTCCCAATGGTGAACGCGAAGCAAAAATTCATTATTCTAATAACGGATATGACATTATAGAATATGGTACCTATACCATTTGTGCTGTTAGCGGGCAAAAAATCCCTATAGATGATTTAAAATATTGGAATCATCACCGCCAAGAAGCATATGCTAGTTGTGAAATATCCTATCAGCGTGAACTTGAGTGCAACCCATATCTCAAGCAATTATTAAAAACAAAAGAAAAATAACCCCTCGAAAGCTACAAATTTAGCCTTTGCCTTTTAGACAAGAAAATTCAAGGGAACGTTTTCTAAAGCGGGTCATGACCTCTTCAAGGACCATACGACAGAAGTCTTTTTGAACAAAATCGACATTCACATCAAAGACAATAAGATTTTTCAAACCTTTTTGCGTGTGAATTGTCTGTATACGGATATAATCTTTAGCTGTTGTTGCTAGCCATAAATTGTGCATTTTAGCCTTTTGTATAAGGCTTTTTAAATTTTTATCTGTGAAAAAATAGTGGTCTGGATATATGTAAGTTTGCACCACATGACCGGACAATTCTTTAATAGATTTAAAAAATTTATCTGGATTGCCAATACCAGCAAATGCCAAAAATGATTTTCCTGAAACCTCATCAGAGGCACTGGCTTTAAGATGAGCACGATATAAAGGCTTTCCAGTACGCGAAACAAGAAAAGCGACATTATCAGGCGCATCGGAATGACCAATCAATAAAACACTATCCATAAAAGAAAACTGCGTTTTTAATGGTACGCGCAAAGGTCCTGCTGGAAAGACAGCTCCATTACCAAAACCGCGCATCGCATCAACAACGAGTAACGCATAATCCATATAAAGACGGCGACTTTGAAATCCGTCATCCATTAAAATAAGATTACATCCCTCTTGTTTAAGCCGTTGTGCTGCTGCATAACGATTAGGTGATACAGCTATAAAAGCATGACGTGCAAGTAAAAGTGCCTCATCTCCGACACTATATGGAGTATCATATTTCTCATTTACAAGATGTACCCCTTTAACTGATCCACCATAACCACGAGATACAATACCAGGTACGAAACCAAGTTCTTTAGCCACTTTTGTAAAAGCAATAACAACCGGCGTTTTACCCGCACCGCCACATGTAAAATTTCCAATACACAAAACTGGCAAATCAATCACGGGAGGCTGTCTTGTCATAAAACGACTTGAAAAATAACCATACCCCCATGAAACTGGAGCTAACACAAAACGCAAAAAGCTTTTATTTTTCCACCAAAAACGAGGGGCGCTAATATGCATATCTACCCTGACGCTGACGTAAACCTGTTTGTATTACAAGGGGTTGTAAAAATGGATCTAAAATCTTTAATGTGCGCTCAAATGCACCTGCCATACCTGTCGCCACTTCATGAGCCTTATCAACCATTTCTTGCCGCAATGTTTCATTTGTTAAAAGCTTATACACCTGAATAGCAAGCTGTTTTGTATCTTGAACCATATATGCCGCATCATGTGTTAGAAATTGTTTGAACATCTCTTGAAAATTTGAAACATGGGGCCCTGTCAAAATAGCGGAACCAAGCAAAGCCAATTCCAATGGATTGTGTCCACCATTTCCACATAAGGATTTACCAACGAAAGAAACTTTCGATAAGCGAAGAAAAAGTCCCATTTCTCCAATGGTATCTCCCCATAAAATATCGGTATTCATGTTTGGAACAGCATCTCTACTCCTACGAATAAAACTTAACCCCTTATTATCGCATTTTCTGATAAGATCTTCTGAACGTTCAGGATGACGAGGCACAATAATTGTTAATAAATCTGGCAAATAATTTTTAACAATTTTATGGACCTCAAAAGCAATCTCCTCTTCCCCTTCATGCGTTGAAACAGCAGCCCAAACTGGGCGATTGCCGATAGCATTACGATAACGTGCAAGCAATTCTTGATTTTCAACCAGAAAAACATCAGCCTTGAGATTACCAGAAAACGTAACAGATTTTACGCCAAGTGTATGGTAATAAGCTACATCTCTTTCATTTTGACCAATCGCCAAATCAATATCCTTAAAAATATGTTTGGCAAGAACACGTCGTTTTTGCCAAGCTTTAAAAGAACGTTCAGACATATGGGCATTAACCAAAATCTGCGGAATACGCATTTTTGCAAGTTCTTTAATACGGAGAGGCCAAATTTCTGATTCACAAATCAAGACGAGATCAGGCTTCCAATGACTAATAAAACGCCGCACTGCAAAATCTAAATCCAAGGGAGCATATTGATGAATCAACCGATGACCAAAATGTTTTTTTACAAGAGTGGAAGATGTTACAGTCCCAGTTGTTAATAACACATTGATTTTTAATGATAAAATATAATCAATAAGTGGAACAAGCGCAAGTGTTTCTCCAACACTTGCTGCATGCAACCAAACTAACGAACCTTGGGGACGGGCATGAGAACTTTTGCCTAAACGCTCTTTTTTGCGACACCACTCTTCTTTTCCACGGATAGAACGAAAAAATAAATAAAAAGGAACAACAGGACATAAGCAAAAACCAATTATTCGATAGGTTAAAAGAGCCGCATGTGCCTTTAATTCTACCATTTAAAATCACCTCATCTAGCTATTTTGAGATATCTATATGCTTATTTTGTTAAAAAATTCATCAACACTATTGGGTGCATCAATTATTTTAAATACCACACGTATCTTGGATAAAAAACGCTTCCGCCATGAGAAAACTCAATACACAAAGAAAAAAGAAACGTAATTTTATCCCACGTTTTTTCAAAAATCTTCCTATAAGAATAACATATACACATTATTTGAATTCCCTTTAATGAAGTTTTTTCAATTATATCGATTTATCATTTCAATTTGCACCCTATAAAAAATTTACTCAAAAATAACAAAACTA
>NZ_JBHIQG010000139.1:0-6002 GCF_042196425.1 Bartonella sp. AD328YNZD
CTTTTGTTTTTAATGAGAGGGGTAGGAAAGTTTCGAGGGAACTATGATTAAAGTTTTTAGAAATCATGTATGTTTATATGTTTGTACAACAGCTATCCTTTCTTTGTTACAAAATGGAATAGTGGTTGATGCAAGTGCAGAGGAGCGTCATAATACGTCTTCTTATGGTATTAGCGTTAGCGGTATCGAGACTGATATTTATGTCCTCCCAATTGCTTCACCCATTTCAAATAGAAATTATCTTATCAGTGGTGTTGAGGGACATCCTATTGTTGAGGGGCATCCTATCTATACTGATAAGTTTAATGATAGTCATAGCTTTGGCTTTTTGGGTGGAGGGAGCGAGGAAAAAGGAAGTAAATATGCCCGTGAAATATATGAAAATAATAGGCTTATATTACACGATGGTACATATTATATATGCGATAATTGTGAAAAAGATCAAATTGATAATAAATCTTATACAATTGCGAAAGAAAATGTTTCCAACTACCCTGCTAATCTCACTGCTATAACGGTGAAAGGAATAGGTACAGAAGTTCGCGGGAAGAATGTAACGGTTAGCAGTGAAATTGCCGATGAGACTTTTCTAATGGGTGTGCACGTACTAGAGAACGGTAAGATTATTTTGGATGATCCGATTATCAAAGGTACAGTTATAGGCCTTCGTGCGAGTAATGGAGTGATTGAAGTAAAAAATGGAAAGATTGAGGAAAATCATGAAGGTGTTGATGCAGCAGAGAAATCGTTTGTTCTTTTAGAAGATACAGAAATTAAGACCGCTAATGGGAACGCAAGCCTTTTAAGTTATGATCATTCAGAAGTTTGGATGTCAGGTGGGGCGGTTGATTTTATGAACAGCCATGGGATTTCTTCGATGTTAGGTGGAAAAGTAAATCTCGAGAATGTTAAAATTACTGGGAAGGGTGACAAAGGTAAGGATCGTGCGGTTGTGCATATGGATTTAGGGGGGGCTGTTAATTTAGAAGGCACTATTGTTAGTACTGATAGGGGTATTCATGGCATATTATTAGAAAATACAGTCGATTCTATTCCTTTGCAGGAAGTTAAAGATTTATCAAATGAGGATTCTGATTCAAAAATTCCTGTGACTGAAGTTAATATGAAATCCTCTTCTGTTACCGTAAAGGGTAAGGAATCTTATGGGATCTATTTTCGGGGAAAGAAACCATGGAGTGAAGGGCGGGATAAAAAAGAAGAGATTTCATCAGAGGAAAAAGAAGCTTTACCACGATTAGAAGTTGTTAATTTGGATAAAACAGAGTTTTCTGTTTTAGACGATGCGGCTCTTTATGGTAGAAACATTATTTCTGGTGCGGTGGGGTTGGTGTACAGCACTCTTCGTTCAGGGAATTTTTTATTAAAAGCTGAGGAAGGTGCTTCTATAACAGTTTTGGCTGATGGTTCCACTCTTGAAGGTCGCACACATGTTGATAAAAATTCTAATGCCGAACTTTATTTGGGAGGCCGTTCTAAATGGATTTTACAACAACCGTTGCAAAAAGATCAAAATGAATCTGTACATGATTCTTCTATTTCACTCGTTAGTCTTATGGATGATAGCTCTATTAACTTTAAAAGACAAGAATCTTCTTCTGTTGATGATTATCAAACCCTTCGTATTGGAAATGGAAAGGGTGAAGTTTATAGAGCACGGGGCGGTGCATCTATTTCTCTTAATACATACCTGAATAGTGGTGGTGATCTTAATCACCAAAAGACTGATCGTATTTTAATTCATGGTGATGTTTCGGGAAAAACAATGCTTCGTGTGAGTGGTGTTGAAGGAAGCCCAGGAGGATACACGGGAAGGGGAAGGAATGATGAAGGTATTTCAATCATTCAGGTTTCTGGACAAGCAGAGCAAGATTCTTTTCAGTTGGAAGGTGATTATGTAGCGTTAAACGAATTACCTTATCAGTATAAGCTTTATAGTTATGGTCCAGGGTCTGAGTTTGGAAAAGCAAGCATGGATCAAAGATTAGTTGAAGGGAGCGGAGAATTTTGGGATTTTCGTCTTGAAAGTCGATCTATAGATTCTGATATTCAACCTAAACCAGATCCTCGTCCAACACCTCCCCCTGGTCCAACACCTCCTCCAGGACCAGCTCCGGAGCCTCGTCCTAAGCCGGGCGTTAAGGCTGTTGTTCCACAGGTTCCGACGTATCTCATTTTACCCAATGCCTTATTTCATATTGGCTTGATGAATGTTAGCAATCAAAATAAGCGGCTAGAAGCTTTGCGCATTGCTTCTGGGAACTTATTAGAAAATCGTGAAAATCCTCTCTTTTTTGTAAGCGGTTATGGCGGCAGTCATCGTTATACTTCAAATCTTTCCGCGCTTGAATATGGTTATGGCGGCGAGTTTGATTATAATGCACTAGAGGCAGGTGTTTTACTAAAAGCAATTGAAAATATGTATGGGACCACTTCTTTTGGAATTATCGGGTCTTACGAGAAATTTTCTTTGCAACCTTTGAAGGTTGAACAGAGTCAAAAAAGTACATTTGATAAATGGTCAGTTGCGGCATACGGTGGGATGCAACATGATGCGGGTTTTTATGTTGATGGTCTTGTGTCTTATGGTTTGTTTAAGGGTGATGTTCTGACAACTGCACGGGGAAAGACGGCAACATTAAAGGGAAATCCTTTAAGTGCTTCATTGACTGCTGGTAAAACATTTATGGTAGGGGATGATGGTTTTGTTTTTGATCCGCAAGTTCAGGTTGTTTATCAATATCTTCAATTTAATAAGGTACATGATGTGGACGGCTTTGATATTGATTTAGGAAAGCTTCATCAGTGGACAGCACGTGTTGGAGGGCGTTTAACAAAGAGGTTGGTTGCAGCGGATGAGGCTCGAGTTGTTTCTGTTTATGGCAAGCTTAATCTTGCGCACGGTTTTGCAGCAAAGCAATTTGTGCATTTTAAAGATGCTTTTGAGTTAGGCGCTTTTGGTTCTTCATTAGAAACAGGATTAGGTTTTAATGCCCAATTGTCTCAAAAATTTGCGCTTCACGGTGATTTGGTTTATCAGCACAAGCTAACGAAAGCTGGTTTTTCTGGAACGAGTTTTTCTGGTGGATTGCGTTATCATTTCTAGCATTGTTTCTATTTTTACTAAATCTTTGAAAAAGCCACAAGATATACTTGTGGCTTTTTCTCGTTCTTTATTCGTTTTATTGTTATAACATTTTTACAGAGAGTGACTTTGCATATCTTTAAGATGCTTTCTGGTTGGATTTTTTTGTTTTTCTTGAGAAGTTTAATACGTTTTTCAGTTATTGTTGTAGAATGTGTAGTTTATAATGATTTTTATATTATTTATAAGGAACTGATTGATAAAGATATTTTTAATGAGAATCCTCCCAATATTGCGCTTGTAATGAATCTATAAAAAGCATTCGTTTGCATATCACAAGGTGGATTGGCAGGTGGATAAAAAATTGTTGAAGAAAAGAGTTCATAGATTTTTGTGAATTGTGTTAAAAAGAGGGGATATACAATATTTTAAAGTTGGCAAAAAGAATGCCGCTCTATTTTATCTAAAGGTAATGGTCTTGTATCCAATGAATTTATTCTATTATGCCATAAAACACTGTTGTTTAGAGGGGTGATATAAGGCATGAAAATCTTTACATATTGAGTGTTTTAGATATCGTGATCAGTATTCAGGGTAGGGCTTGTCTGTTTCGCCTATGAAATGAACCGCATGAGTGGTTAGCAGGTGGAACCCGCCGTGAGGAGCTGGACTGTTGACAGACCAGTAGCTGGTCGGAAACTCCATCCTTTGAGGTGTGGGAGGAGAGCAACTTCATGATTTTATCAATTGATAAGATAGTTTAGTTTTAGATGACAAGTTTTGAGAAGCCTGCAACCTCTTGTGTAATAGTGTGAGTACGTTTGAGAAGAGCAAGACGGTTAGCACGAACATTTGGATTTTTATCATTCACCAATACTTTTTCAAAAAATAGATCAATCAATTTTCCAAGTGGCGCTAACGCACTAAGAGCGAGCGATAAATTTGTTGTATTGATGGGGGCAAGAATCTTTCTTTCTACCTCATAGACTGCACGGTAGAGCTGCTTTTCTTCTTCCTCAATAAGGAGTTCAGGATTAATTTCATTCGCTATTGTTGTGCTTTTTTGAAATTCATTTTCAAGAATATTGGCAGTACGTTTTACAGAGGTTGCAAAGCGCATTCCGTCATTTGTATTGATAAAAGCAATAAGCGACTCGACACGACGTGCAACCAATAAAAAATCATCAGAGTCTTTGTTTAAAACTGCTTCAAGGGCATCATAACGAGCACCTTCCTCTTTTAGATAGATCTTCAAACGATCATGAAAAAAGAATAACAGATCTGATAAAATATATTCTGTCTTTTCTGGAAGCAGATTCTGCAATTGAGAATTTTCATCTTTATTTCTTTGTTGTAAAAAAAGATTCGTTGCCAATTGAAACAGTGGCATAAGATTGATTTTACAATCCCGCGAAAGTACAAGCCTAATAATTCCCAGTGCTGCTCGTCTTAACGCATAGGGATCTTTTGAACCCGTTGGCTTTTCATTAATGAGCCAAAAGCCAACGAGCATATCAATTTTGTCGGCTAACATAATTGTTATAGCGAGTGGTTCTTGCGGAAGACGATCTGTTGGTCCTTGAGGTTTATAATGGTCTTCGATTGCGACAGCGACGTGAGGATCTTCCCCTTGAAGAAGGGCATATTTTCGCCCCATTGTTCCTTGCAGTTCAGGAAATTCTCCGACAATTTCTGTTTGTAAATCAGCTTTTGCAAGAACTGCTGCACGTTTCGCTAAGAGAGGATCTGCTTGTATCAAAGGTGCAATTTTTTGTGCGAGTGTAGCGATGCGTTCTACTCTTGCACCTTGTGTACCTAATTTGGCGTGAAAAGTTACATTCAAATGATCAAGTCGCGCCATTCTTTGATCAAGAGGCTTTTTTATATAAAGATCAAATTTTTTTACAGAAGATTCCAATTGTTTAATATCGGGCAAATCACGCTGATCTGTTTTCCAAAAATGGAGTGCATCAGAAAGACGAGCATGGACAACCTTACTATTTCCTTTAGAAATTTCTTTGCCTTCATCATTGGCGAGAATATTAGAAACGAGAATAAAATGATGAGAAAGTTTTATCTTTTCCCCTTGTTTACGGGTGACAAAACATTTTTGATTAGCTCGAATGGTCAAGCGAATAATTTCTGGAGGAATATCAAGGAATGATTTGTCAAAATCACCCATAAGGATAACAGGCCATTCAACAAGGCCAGAAACTTCTTCTAGGAGGGCATTATCTTGAACCAGTTCTAAACCGTTTGCAAAGCAAAGATTTTGAGCATCAGCTAAAATAATATTCTTTCGTCTTTCTGCATCCAGAATGACTTTGTGTGTTTCAAGTTGAGTAACATAGTCATCAAAGCGACGCACCTGGAATGGCTTTCCGTCACTTAAGAAACGATGACCATAAGTTAGATTATTGCTCTTAAGAGAACCAATTGTAAACGGAACAACACGTGTTTCGCCAATTTCTGGTCCGAAGATGCAAAGAATATTTTGTAAAGGTCGAATCCACTTCAGAACACCACTTTTTGCGGAATCCTTTCCCCAACGCATAGATTTCGGCCACGGAAAGTTGCGGATAATATCTGGTAAAATATCGGCAATAATTTTTTCTGCAGGCTGGCCTTTTTTAACAATTTTAGCAATATAAAAATCGCCTTTTTTATCATCATGTCCAAGATATGCTTCAGAAATATCGTTGAGCCCCGTTGCACGCAGGAAACCATCAATGGCATGCTGTGGTGATTTTGTACTGGGACCTCTGCGTTCCTCATGGATATCTTTTGAGCGTATAGAAAGTCCGCGTACGTCCAATGTTAGTCGACGAGGTGTCCAATATTCACGAGCGGCTTTATAGGTTAATCCAGCATTCACAAGTTGATCCGTAACAGCTTTTTT
>NZ_JBHIQG010000140.1:0-5986 GCF_042196425.1 Bartonella sp. AD328YNZD
GCCTTCTCTTTATCTAAACCATAAAGCTCTATGATCTTTTCCTCCAGTCCTACAGGAACAGATTTTTTGCCAATCTCGACAGAAGATAAAAATGCTACAGATATGTCTAATTTCTTAGCCATATCTAAGAGGCGTTCGGAGTGATCAATGCGAAGTTTCCGTAAAATTTTACCAAAAGATGTAACCATATAAAAAGTCCTATTAGAGAAGAAATATTTTCTTCTGATTCTAACAAATCTTTTTATGATTTTCTTCAATTATTACGAATCAAGAGTTCTTTTCGGGGTGGTTTTTTAGTAAATCCTGATGTCCAAAGGGTCTCAACTTCTAAAAAGTCAAAATCCTTAAAGATCTCTAGAACCGCATCACAATCATTCAGACTCAAGACAAATTTCCCTTGGATACCCTTGAGAACTTTTGCCATACTGACAAAATCCTCTTCAACAAAATCTCCAGAACTGTAATATTTCCTTTGCAAAAAATAAGGCCGGTCTAAATAAAACAAACTATCGGGCGCATCAAAGAGCTCGATAACCCGTTCCCACGACAAATTTAATATGGTTGTATCAAGCAATTTTTGCCTTACACGTCTCATCCTTGATAATAGCTTTTCGGGATTAAAACCAGCGGGTCTCTTTCTTCCAAAACTAAAAGAAACGTAATCTTTTTTCCCATAAAGGACACAACATTGGAGAAACAAAAAGCGTGCGGCTCTTTCAACTTTGGAAAGGCTTTCGGGGTCAAGCGCTGCAAGGTCAAAAAACAACTGTCTTGAACAAATAAACCACTCCAATCGTTTGGCTAAATCATCAAAATGATTTTGAACACATTGAAACAGATTCGTGATCTCTCCATTCAAATCATTAATCACGGAATATTTTGCTGGTCGCTTGTTTAGAAAAATAACGCCTGAACCTAAAAACGGTTCAACATAGGTTTCATGATCAATACTATTTAAAATCGGTATAATTTTCTTACGCAGATAGTGTTTACCACCCATCCACGCAAACAGTGTCTGTGTAAATTCTTGTTTCGTCATATTTTAAAGGAAAGATTTTGTGAGTTCTAACTTTTTGTTATCCATCTTTCAAGATGTGAGAAGCTATTCTCTATGGCGCCCACGCAACGGGAAAAATCTATTACAAACATAAAGAGAATGAAGGCAATCCACTTCATGATGCGTGACATCATCTTTAAGCCTTGATAGGTCTCTATCATCTCATGAAGAAGCTGTTGTTCTGTTTCTGTAAGATCTTTATCTTTGCTGCTTCGTTTCTTGACCATCTTTCCAACCACATAAATGGGCTCCCTGCTTGTTATGCTTCAAAATATCTCTTGCAAGGTTGGAACTGATGACCTCAACATCCTGATTATCCAAATAAATGGGCAACCAGCCACCACAAGAAACAGACCTATTTGCCGCGCACCCAACGAGAAAGTTCAGAGCGCACACCAGCATCGCTTTTTCGATTAACTTCATTTTCTACCTCAAGACGGGTTGTTGCTGTCTTTAAAGCATTCTCTGTTTGCTTTTGCCGTTCGCTTTGCTTGCCAAGCTGAAACGCCTTGGTTAAAGCCATAAAAAAAACGGCTAAAGCCGCTGTAAACATAAGAGAATATTTCTTTAGCCAAAAAATCATAAACGTTGCTCCCCAAACCGCTTGGCGACAATCACTATGCCCGTTACAGCCGCTAAAACCATCATGCCTGCTAATGCCCATTGCACCGGACCATTGCCTGCTAACAAGCCACCAAAACCAGAACAAGACCCTATAATCGGGGCAAGCGCTTCTATCTTTAAAAGACCGCTTGCTGTTTTCGTTTCTACCCTTTGATAATTCGAAGAAACATAAGCCCCTTTTACCCATAATCCCGCTTCTGCTGCTCGACGGTTGGCTAAACCCGCAAGAGGCTTCCCACCGACCTTATTCCATTTCTGTAATTCTAAGGGTACAGCTTCATAATCACCTTGATTAAGCTTCTTCAACAAGGTTGACTTGCGAAAAGCAGCTGTTCCTACATTATAGCAAAATGAGACCAATGCCGCGAATTGGCAATCCGTTAACGAAACCGTCACCGCTTCCTCGACTGTCTTCTCAAATTGCTTTAAGTCTTCACAAAGGATTTCTTCCGCTTGCTTTTGCGTAATACGCATGCCTTTTTTGACAAGGGGGTGACCCGCGTTGCTGGTGTGACCATAACCAATCGTCCAGATACACGCCGTATCTCTATAAGCCTCTAAACGCAAACCTTCCCATTGTTTGATAAGCTCCAAACCTTCTTTCGATATCTTTCTCATCTGACGCTCCATAAAAAAAGCTCCACAAAAGTGGGGCCGAATAAAATGATGTTCTAATCAATCTCGCGTTAATTATAATAAAGTGGCTCGCTACATCCACAAGCGCCTATTTTTTCATCTTCTACATAACGAGAATGCGCAAAATTCCGCGCAAATTCACCATTACTAGCATCACCGGACCAATCGCCTCCTCCCAACATAACATTTACGTCTACACGTAAACTGCTTCCTTGTTCCCCTGTATACCATTTCGTCACGGGATAACAACCAGACAAAAATTGCCAAACATAACCGCAACCATCCTCACAACCGATATACGAAATCATACGACGATTTTCTGTATCAACGTGTCCTCCAGACGTTTTGGGAGAAGGCGCTTTATTGCCTATAATACTGGTTCCCGAATTGATTCCATACATGCAAGACGCGAACTCATCACTCGTCAAAAATCTCTTATTAACAGACGAAAAATCCACGTGATGGTCAGAATAGCTACGATTGGTTGTAATCGGAACACCATAGGCAGACTTCGTATTTTCACCTGTCCCTGATTGAAGATAAATATCAACCCAAATATTCTTCCACGGATCGTAAACCATTCCCTCTGGATCACTCCTCGGACAGTGATTTAAACACCAAACAGAATCAGGGAGAATATCCCCCGCTTGATAACCCGATAACGGATGATCTTCAATCTCACCAACATCTGCACAAAGCGTATGAAATCCACCAATCTTTTTAGAGGTATCCTCTGTATAACCATCAGGAACCGTCGGATTGTCCGAAATATTAAAGCTGATCTCATTATTATTAGTGAGGGTTGGTATAAGATAAATATAATAATCCTTGCCTGCTTCAAGAGGTTGTGTAATAAGAAAACCCACACCCTTTGTAAGACGGTGCAAGGTGTACCTATTCCCATGCTCTCCACCATGATAACAGCGAAAAAATGCGCCGCTGTTGATTATAATACCTCTTCTTTTTTGCAAATCCGCTTCCAGAATTCTTTGTGGTTGAACAAAACGCACATTCTCTAAAAAATAAGTAGAAAGAGAATTTACACTACCTTCAAGAGAAGAAAGACTATCACTATGAGTTTGTGTCGTCTCTTGCACTTCTGTCAATGCACTTTTTGCTTCTTCCGCTAAAGCTTTTACCTCAGAGGCGGCTGTATTCGCAGAATTTGTCGTTGCTGTCACCGTATCTAATGAACTCTTGACCTCTCCAAGCCCTTGCTTCGTCGTATCATCTTCTTCTTTTGCTTGCTCCGCAACACTCTTCGCTTCTTCTGCTGTCGACTTCGCAGTCTCGGCTACTTCCTTGGCTTTTTCTGATAAACTTTTTGCACTCAAAGCGGTTTGGCTTGCATGATCACTCGTGGATTTTGCTTCATTGGCTATTGTTTCTAAGCCTTCTGCTTTAGATTTTGCATCGCTAGCCTCTCTTAGTGCTTGATCTACTTTCTCTGTTACACTCTCTTCTCTGCTGCACTTTTCGACGCTGTCAATCCATCAGCGGCTGTCTGTTTGGCTCCATCTGCCTTCATACTTGCTTGTGTCGCTACTGTCTTAACTTCATGACATGTCGCTACCGCTGTTGCGGCTACTTGCGTCGTCTCTGTTGCTGTTTGGGAGGCATCTCTCGCTGTTTGTTCTGCACGTTCAGCAATCGACTTCGATTCATCGGCTAATCTTTTTGCTTCTGTCGAGACATGGACGGCGTTCTCACTTGCCTGCTTGACCTCTACAAAACTTTGCAATGCCGTAGCCAATGAACCTTTCGTACTACTTATTTCCCCTGTAGCTCTATCAAATCCTGCCTTCGCCTCTTCTGCCATTTGCTTGGCGGCATCAGAGGCACTCTTGGCTTCTTCGGCTAATCCCTTGGCTGTATCCGCTGTATCTTTTGCAAGATTAGCCGTTGTCGTTACTGCTGTAACCGCTTCACCCGTTTTCGTCACCTCTGTAAGCGCTTGTTCCGACAACCTCTTCGATTCTTCTGCAACCTGTTGCGCATGTAGCTTGCCAGCAGGTTTTTTATATTTTGCCACTAGGTTTTGTACCAATTCATTTTTTTTCAAAGAGTTTTAAAGGTTTTCTCAAAGGGTCTTCAAAGACCTTTCGAAGATCATTTAAAACCTCTTTTTCTTTTCTGCTCAAAATCGCAATTTGAGATGATCAATCATTGAGTTGGAATCGTATTATTTGAGAAGCAGCGTATATAAGATGTGTTCACCTCTTTTATCTTAAATTGATAGATAGTTTTTCCGTACCCCAAACACATTATTCAAGTACATTATTAAAGGGAGAAGCGTTTAAGGAATTTGGTCAACTTGACCAAATTCCTTTTCAGTACGCAATTGTGCAATGTTTGCACCATTGCTCCTTTGAGGAGTTGGGTAAACATTACCCTTTGATTTTCTGTCTCTCCAAGGTTTATTTTTCTCCTGCCTCTTTTCCCTTGTTTGGTGCTTCGAATGTAATTTCTGTTGTGTATCCGCTTTGTTTTTCATAACGATGTGTGACGGTAGCGGCTTTCCATGGTCCATTGATTTGCCCACGAAACCCTTGAAGGATGAGAGGTTGATCCGCCATGATTTCAGGGCGTCCTGCAAGAGACAAAGAACCACTGCCTACAGCACGACATAAGCGATCCGACTCGGAAGCGGCGGCAGATAAAGCTTCCTCTTGACATGGATAACAACTGCGTAGACGGCGTACAGGCCCGCTAAACCCTGTCTGATGCTTGACTTGGCATTGTTGCCCTGTTGAGCGATCAAAATAAGAAGCTTCAATGATGCCGTATTGCGTGCGTGGCTCTAACGTGAATTCCCAGTTAGAACAGTCGTGCTTATGAAGTTCAAGGCTGGTAAATTATCCCCGCTTAAAAATAAAAACTTATAGTCTTTGATTAAAAAACGCGCCCGCATGCGGTCCGCAAGACGGGTTAAAAAATCAACCGCCGATTGATCTGTACGAATCACATAAGAAAGAGTTTGTTTGATAAATTGTGGACTGACCTTTGCTTGATAGCCATGGCGTTTGGCGAGTGTCTCAACAATCTCACCAACAGTTTTGTGATCAAAATGTTCACTCGCTTGTTCTTTGAGTTCTTTACGCATCGAGGCGCTTTTGCCACAAAGGCGCAAAATCTCTCCATCACTGCCCCCAATACTCACCACCGACTCAACAACAAAACGCCCCATAAAGGCACTGATGCTGTTCTCATAGC
Organism: Bartonella sp. AD328YNZD; assembly: GCF_042196425.1. Taxonomy (NCBI): domain Bacteria; kingdom Pseudomonadati; phylum Pseudomonadota; class Alphaproteobacteria; order Hyphomicrobiales; family Bartonellaceae; genus Bartonella; species Bartonella sp. AD328YNZD. The sequence continues at coordinate 5,531 of NZ_JBHIQG010000140.1, forward strand.
CAAAAATCACTTGCAGAGTGCTGTTGCTTGAGGGAACCTCTAAATCATTACCACTATCATCAAACTCTGCTTCAAATGTATCGGCTTCATTGCCGGCATGGTCCGTAATGGTTGCGGTTAAAAGACGCTGGTAAAAAACCTCATGAACAAGCTTATCCCCCACCCTCACCTCAATAAAAGGATGCGTGCGCATTAATCCCATAACCGCTTCACCACGCTGTTCTTTTCTTGGCTAACAAACTCAGGCAGAATGACCTTTAAGCCCCGTGGCAACAGAGCACCATACCCTGCAATACCTGGATTGGCTTCCAGTGTGGCTTCTAAATAGCCATTTAGTCCCCCAACTTGAGAACGGTCCCCTAACACAGCCATGGCATGGTGAAAGCAGATCAGATCGAGACTCATATCTTCTAGCTCTACCACGAAGTGCTTTTCTGGTATCTTCATGGCGTTTCT
>NZ_JBHIQG010000141.1:0-5936 GCF_042196425.1 Bartonella sp. AD328YNZD
TATGCCAATGATGAAAAAAGCTGGTATTTCTTTTGCCTCAGCAAAACAGATACAGGAGGGACTAGAAAATTTAGATAAAATACTTGCTGAAACGAATAGTTTAAAAGGCTTAACCCGCGAAACATTTGTTGAATATGTCACTGAAATGTTGATACAGCTCAACTATACCCATCCTTTCAGAGAAGGTAATGGACGCACGCAACGAATGTTTTTTGAAAAACTTGGGCAAGTTGCTGGCCACACACTCGACTTTTCTCTTGTAACAGAAAAACGTATGAATCTTGCCAGCATTGCATCGCTAAAACATAACGATAAAGAAGAAATGAAACATCTGCTTGAAGATATCTCAAATCCAGAAAAAATACTTATTTTAAAAGAATTCATGGACAGTATGAAACATATCGGGCTTGAGAGTATTCATCATCATCTTATTATAACAGCAAAAGAAGGTCATACCTATAAAGGCTTTTACAGAGGCAGTGGACCCAATGGCTTTATGCTTGATGCTAACGGAATTTTCATCTTGGGAAATAAAAAAGATCTCACCCCAGAGCAAATACAGACATTAAAAATCGGTGACGCTCTCTCCTTTACAGCACCAAAAATTCAAAACCAGCAAGAAGTGCTTATCCCCGCACAAACAATAGCCCCCCTTACCAACAATGAAATTGCCACAAGGATAAAAAACAACGTTTCCATTCAAGCAAAAAGAAAAGAAATAGAAACTTTGTGCCAAATCATTTATGGCAATCGTCATATTTTGCGGGAAAGAATTGAGATGATCCATGAAAATCATACTGAAGGAGAACAACTCTCCTATCAAATTTCCACCTCCCCCCAATCTATTTCTAAGCTTTCTGGTAGCAATGTATTTGGCATAAAAAACAACGCGCGCGCCCATGCTGAAGCAAATATTTTGCCCCTCTGTAAAGCCATTGATCGTTATATCAATATTTCTAAACAAACAGAAAGAGACATTCTCCATACCCATCATGTAAAACAAAGGCGGTGTGAACAGTCGGTAGAAATACCTAAAGCTTGGATAACAAATCTCTTTTCCGTGTCAAAAACACAACAGCAAGAAACGTTATCAAACTCTCCCGAATTAAGGGGGGAGATAAGGACTTATATCAAAAAAATCAATGAGCGCTTATCCTCAAGCGAGCATGAAGCTATAAAAGAAAATAATCCTGAAAGACTTGCGAAGAGTCTTGGCACATCAACCATCAAAGCAAAAGAGATTATGGAAATAGTCAAGCAGATAAAAGAGATAGAACAGCATATACAACCCATGTATTTTTATAATCATAAATTCGATGAGCGTTTCGCACCAAACCAGCATCAATCTATAAAGAAAAACAATGAAAAAAAATGTTCCAACACTCTTGATAAAGAGGCAATTAAAGTGCAAAAAATGACAGAAAACGTCAATCAGAATCCCAAAAGACAAGAAAATATTCAACCTCACAAAACGGCACACGCAAAAGCAATGGCAATGAATGTCTAAAAGGTTCATAAACTTTAACTTTTTCGCCCCCTCTGGTAAAAATGATAGCCTTTATCCCCCTTGCCTTCATCGGCAAATCAATCGCACCTCAAAGAGAATGGAAACCATGAGAGAGTAATTTTTATCTTATTTCCTCAGATTTTATCCTCATCAACTGTGAAAAGAAACCTGAACAGGAAAAATGCTGTTGAAAGATCATGTCTTCCTATCCTCTTGTTTATGTAATCTCTAAAATGGGAGGGCCGGCAAATTTGGGGAAAACATAAAGCCGTAAAAGTGAAAACCAATCACCAACTTTACCATTACCTTTTAGCTCAGCCTTACGACTTTTTAAAAGATCTAAAGCGCTGTTTTCTTAATAATGAATAAATAATGGAAATGGCGCATTGCTCCACGCTTTTATTTTATTGGAGTTCTTTTAATAGGGTCACACCCCTCACATAAAACAGAACGGTATTGGCTTACACTATTCACGATATCACACCATAAAGGGAAATGATCATTATATATCCCTTCAAACTGTTATGATATCACTCGCATATTTCAGTTTGAAAAAGAAATTTTAATTATTTTATGGCAACAATAAAAATTTTAATGCAACAGTAAACAAGGAGCATAAAAAAGTCTTCAAGCACCATTGTTGACAGAAAGATAAACACCGTCGTAAAACGCTTTCAAAAAGTCTCCTTGATTAGGATAGAGATCAGATTTTTACGATTTAAAACAGTTTATTTCTCCTGTCATCGCTTCTCTTTTACAACAAAGTTGATATATCTTTATGACATTGATTAAAAAAATTGCGACAGTTGCTTCCGGAACCCTCATGAGCCGTATTTTTGGCTTCGTACGCGAAATGCTTATGGCAGCAGCCCTAGGGACAGGTCCTGTTTCTGATGCCTTTAACGCTGCTTTTCGTTTTCCCAATACATTTCGTCGTTTTTTTGCTGAAGGTGCCTTTAACGCTGCTTTCATTCCTCTTTTTGCAAAAAAAATCACTGAAGAAGGCCACGAAACGGCATGCAAATTTGCAGAAGAGGTCTTTGGCGTTCTCTTTTCACTGCTCTTACTGTTAACGATTGCGATGGAACTCAGTATGCCTTTTTTGGTACGAACCATTATTGCTCCAGGTTTTACAGAAGATGTAACAAAATTTAACGCTACAATTCACTTTACTGCAATCATGTTTCCCTATTTAACCTGCATGTCGCTTGCTGCCATGATGGGGGGTATGCTTAATGCTCTACGACGCTATTTTATTGCCGCCATTGCTCCACTCTTTTTAAACATTGTTCTGATTGGTGTGCTTGCCTATGCTTGGATCTATAAACTTGACGCTTGGCATATCGGTTTAAATCTCTCTTGGGGTGTGTTGGCAGCAGGGCTTCTTCAACTCACCTTAATTGCCCTTGCTTTACGTCAAAGTGGAATGAAAATTTCCTTCCGCCAGCCCCATTTTAGTCCTAATGTTCGCAAGCTGTTAACTTTAGCATTTCCAGCAGCCATCACGGGTGGCATCACGCAAATTAATTTGCTCATTAATACCAACATTGCTTCTAGTCAATCAGGTGCTGTTTCTTCTTTAATGTATGCGGATCGTCTTTATCAATTGCCTTTAGGCGTAATCGCCATTGCCGTTGCAACGGTTCTTTTACCAGAGTTAACACGCGCTTTGCGGAGCAAAAAGCATAAAGAAACCCACCATTTACAAAACCGCTCTATTGAATTAACATTGTTGTTAACACTTCCAGCATCCATCGCTTTTTTGCTGCTCTCCACTCCCATTGTCAGTTTGCTCTTTGAACGAGGACAATTTACCAGTCAATCAACACACCATGTTGCACAATTACTGGAGCTTTATGGACTAGGACTTCCAGCTTTTGTTCTTATTAAGGTCTTTATTCCTAATTTTTTTGCCCATGAAGATACCAAAACACCGATGATTTTTACAGGTATTTGCGTTTTTATCAATATCGGTCTCGCCTTAACATTATTTCCTATTCTATCTGCACGAGGCATTGTTATTGCTGAAATTACCTCTGGATGGGCCAACACCCTGTTGCTGTGGAGTGTCCTTATCAAACGCGGTTATTGGAAATACGACTTCCAACTAATAAAGCGAATATTATGTCTCATGATGGCAACTCTTTTGAGTGCACTAGCCCTCTATTACGGATTGAATGTATTTGGTTTTTTGTCTTTTCCTTTATCCTCACAAGCATCCTTTTTCTTGCGCGCGATCACCTTAGCTGGGATCATGATCGGCATATTTTTGATCTATTTTAGTACCTATTTTTTATTCAACACCCGTTCCTTTTTTCACACGCTTAAAAATTTGAAAAAACGCTCATAATATCTATACTTTGTCAAAAACAATAAAATGAATAACCTTAATTGAAGAAAGAGCACTCCTATGGATACCTTCACACCACTTGTCTTTTCCGGCGTACAACCGAGTGGTCATTTACATCTTGGCAATTATCTTGGAGCCATTCAGCGTTGGGTTGAACTGCAAAACTCTCATCACTGTCTCTATTGTGTTGTGGATATGCATGCGCTCACAGTCAACCCAGATCCCCTTACTTTACGCGAATCCACCAGAACAGTGACAGCAGCTTTTTTAGCCGCCGGTATTGATCCTCAAAAACACATTATTTTTAACCAATCACGTGTTTTTCAACATGCTGAACTCGCCTGGATTTTTAATTGTGTTGCCCGTATCGGCTGGCTTCAACGCATGACACAATTTAAAGATAAAGCGGGAAAAGATCGCGAAAAAGCATCCATCGGGCTTTTTGCTTATCCCACTTTGATGGCTGCTGATATTTTAGTCTATCGTGCAACGCATGTTCCAGTAGGCGAAGATCAAAAACAGCATGTTGAACTCACACGCGATATTGCACAAAAGTTTAACAACGACTATGCACAGCGTATTGCCGAATTAAATTTTGGCGTCTCTATGCAAACGGATGAAGAAAAAAGACAAGGCTTTTTTCCTCTTCCAGAAGCACTGATTGGAACAACAGCCACACGCGTTATGTCTTTGCGCGATGGGACGAAAAAAATGTCAAAATCAGATCCTTCAGATTTTTCACGCATTAATTTGACCGATGATGCTGATCTTATTGCAAAAAAAATACGCAAAGCCAAAACAGATTCTGCTCCTCTTCCCGATACCCTTGCTGCTTTAAAAGAACGACCAGAAGTTGACAACCTGCTTGGTATTTATGCCGCCTTTGCCAAAGTTAGCAAAGAAAAGATTCTTTTAGAATTTTCTGGTCAACAGTTTTCGCATTTTAAAACAGCTCTAGCCGACCTTGTTGTCCATAAGCTTGCCCCTATAACAGAAGAATTACGTCGCCTTCATAAAGAAAGCGGTTATATCGACTCTGTTTTGCATGATGGCGCTAAACGTGCTAGTATGCTTGCAGAAGAGAATATGAAAAAAATTCGTGAAATTGTTGGATTTTTGCACGATACATAAAAATAATAAAACTAAAAACTGTAGAGAGCAAAAAAATCGTTTGTACAAAATAGAGAAAGTGCATGATTTCCAAACCCCAAAATCCGAAAAAAGAACCAAAGAAAAAAAACTTAGTTATTATCGATGAAACACCAGAGTGTCGGCGTGCCGTTGCGTTTGCCGCACAGCATGCCCAAAATACCAGTAGAACATTGGTATTACTTTGTGTCGTTGATAGTGTAGAATTTCAACATTTTCTGGGTGTAAACAACCTTATGCGTACAGAATCAAAGCAAAGTGCTCATAAAATATTAGGAGACATTGCCAGTGAAGTCCGCACCACCCATGCGCTTGAAACAGAAATAGTAGTGCGTGAAGGAAAAAAAATTGATGAGATTTCTAAACTGATCGACGAAGATAAAAGGATTGCACTGATTGTTTTAGCAGCCAGTGGACATACAGAAGGACCAGGACCCCTTGTTCAATTAATCGGGAATAAAGGGACAGCTTTTTCAATCCCTGTCATTGTTATTCCTAGCAATCTTGCCGATGAAGATATTAGATCTATTGCCTAAAAAATATAATTTTCTACAATGTAAGATCTTCCCAAGCCTTCATTATAAAAGGAGAATCTATGTTTATTCAAACTGAAACCACCCCAAACCCTGCAACACTTAAATTCCTGCCAGGACGCGTGGTTCTTTCTGAGGGCGTATTAGAATTTCGTGACCGTGAAGAAGCAGCTAAAAACTCACCTTTAGCGGCTAAACTGTTTAATATTCCCAATATCAATGGTGTCTTTTTAGGCTATGATTTTATCACCGTGAGCAAAAAAGAAGGAGAATGGCAACATCTTAAGCCCGTCATTTTAGGCACAATTATGGAACATTTTCTATCCAATGAGCCAGTGATCACCACCAACGCCACAACACAAGCACAAACCCATGCCCTTAACGAAGAATTTTATGA
>NZ_JBHIQG010000142.1:0-5912 GCF_042196425.1 Bartonella sp. AD328YNZD
GCTTCACCTGATCCATGCGTTGCAACAAAGGCTTTAGCCGTTTCACTCCACAACAAGGAATCACTTTTCACATCAGCAATGTCTTTGCCTATTTCATTCTTAATATTCGTGATGGAATTATTCACATTGCTGAAAGAAGTACTTACACCAGAAAAGGCTGTGGTTACATCATGATACTCTTTATCTTCTGTATTGCCATCTTCTTTCACGCTCTTAATCGTGAATGTAGGGGCTGTCCATGTGCCATTTTCATACTTAGCATTACCACCAAAATATGTTGCTACCTGATCGCCCAATTTATGAAGCTGGTTACCCGTCACTGCATCCGTCGAGCCAGATTTAATGTCCCCATCTAATAGAGATGTAAGCTTGCTATTTGCTTTCGCGTCCCCTGATCCATGCGTTGCAACAAAGGCATTCGCCGTTTTGCTCCAGTTCAAGGAATCACTTTTCACATCGGCAATGTCTTTGCCTATTTCATTCTTAATATTCGTAAAAGAGCTACCTACACCGGAAAACGCTTCCGCTACATTACCATAGCTTTTCTCTTCATCATGGCCTTCAGAATTGATTATTTTAACCTTGAATGTAGGAGCTGTCCATGTGCCATTCTCATATTTAGCGTTACCACCTAAAGATTTTGCAACTTTATCACCTAGGGTATGAAGCTGATTACCCGTTACAGCATCCGTTGAAATAGCAGAAATATCTCCATTTTGGAGAGATGTAATCTTGCTGTTTTCTTTCTTGTCTCCATGTATCGCTACAAAAGAACCTTTGGACTTATCCCACAACAAAGCGTCATTTTTAGCAGCCGTAATGTCCTTTTCAATCTCTTTGCTAATTTCATCCTTAATATTATTAAATTTATCTTTAACATTCTCGAATGAAACACCAACACCGGCAAAGGCAGATGCAACATCGCCATAAGTCGAGTCAGAAACACTACCATCAGATGCAAATTTTTTAACCTTGAATGTAGGTACTGTCCATGCGCCATTTTCATACTTAGCATTACCGCCCAAAGATTTTGCAACACTGCTTCCTAGGGTATGAAGCTGAGAACCATTTATGGCATCAGTTGAGGTTGCTGTAATGTCTCCATTTTTAAGAGACGTAATCTTGCTACTTGTATTCTCCTCACCATGTGTCGCTACAAAGGCATTCGCCGTTTTGCTCCAAATTAAAGAATCACTTTTTTCACCAGCAATTTCTTTTGTAATCTCATTCTTAATATTCGTGATGGAATCACCAACACCGGCAAAGGCAGATGCGACACTGTCATAAGCCGAGTCAATAACGTCACCATCAGAATTGAACTGCTTAACTTTGAATATAGGAGCAGTCCACGTGCCATTCTCATACTTAGCATTACCACCTAAAGATTTTGCAACACTGCTCCCTAGGATATAAAGCTGAGAACCATTTATGGCATCAGTTGAGGCTGCTGTAATGCTACCATTTTCAACTGCCTGAATCTTTTTACCACCAGCATTTATACCGGAAGTCGTCACTTTTGGACCATTGGCAATCACTAAGCCTGTTGCGTCTAAGGTGCTGTCTCCTATTTGTATTTTATCAACTATAATGGACCTAGCTAGATCAAATTTCACTTTATTGTCTTTATCACCTTTTGTGACCGTGAGATTTGTACTTCCAGCTGCCAAATCCATTGGGCTGGTTGAATTAACACTCGTTTTATTTTTACCATTAACAGAAAGATCCCAATTTGAGTTTACAGTGTCTTGTAGAGCTTTTAGCTGCGCAACATTCACGGCATCAGTGTCGTTCGTACCTGCAGCAACATTTATAATCTGTCTGGTCTGACCTTTCTCAAAATTGCCAATACTGAGTGCACCATTAGTAGCTTTCCATACGTTATCCTGTTTATCTGAGTTCTTTCTAATACTAGGGTTATAACCCGCAACACCAGCTTTAACATTAGCCAGAGAGTATTCACCTAAGGCAATTCCTCCGTCAACTGATGCTTTTGCTTGCCGACCAAATGCCAACGCACTGTCGCCGTTGGCATCTGCGTTCTCACCAAATGCTAACGCATAGTCGCCGTTGGTATGTGCACTCCGCCCAAGTGCAACCGCACTGTTACCGTAAACTTCTGCGTTCTCACCAACAGCAAGCCCCCCACTTCCGTTGACGCTTGCACCTCGACCAATACCAATCGAAGAATCCCCACTAACTTTAGCATTTGAACCTAAGGCAATCGCCGACTCACTTTGCGCAAAATCTCCTTTCACTATTGATGCATTTTGACCAATAACAATTGCACCATACGCATCTTTATCTACAACGCGCGCATTGTTGCCAATAGCAATTGAATTTTCCGTATTAGCTATAGGATCTTTAAAAAAAACGTTAGCAGTATTAACGTTCACACCTCTCGTTAATTCATAAAGCTGGGAACCATTTACAGCATCGGTTGAATTTGCTGAAAGCTCACCAGGAGAAACATCCAAAAGAGTCCGAGGTTTACCCTCACTATTCAGAATAGATATTCGAGTTAATGGTGAGTTAGGAGCAATCGATAACTTAGTCATCTCAACCTCGCGATCTAGTGCACGAGGTAAGCTTCTCATAAGAGAAAAGCTGTCTGTATTTTTATGCAGATCATCACCGTGAAATGGATTATTTTGTTTTTCCCCAATAGTAGAGGGTTCCTTTATCTCAACAAGCTGATGATTTAAAGCTGCCAAAGCACTATTAGTGCCAGAAAATGCATCCGTTACATTCTTATAATCTTCACTTCCCGCAAATGCAGTATCAAAAGCATCTTTAGTCTGAAATTTAATATCAGAACTTAAGTTTTTTAAGGTATCTTCACTCTCTATAAATGCAGAGTCAACATCTCCATACACTTTACTGCCAACTACATAGGCCGGGGGAATACCTTTAAGTACATTTGCATCACCACTAAAATCGTTTGATATGTTATTAAAAATCGAAGTATTAGCAGAAACAGGAGAAACATTTGATAAAAAGATAATCACTGAAGCCACTAAAAACGCTGTAATAAACAGTAATTGATAAAACAAGCAAGAATTTTTAAAACCATTCACCACTGGCGCCTTTGATGTGGTACATAATTTTTTCATAATAAATTCTCCAAGTAAGAAAAACATATCAAGAACATTAAAAAGACACATTTCAGCACTAAGAGTGATTTGAAGATTTGTTTTTCGTCTGTTCTTTATAAAGCTTAAGTTTTTCGAAAAGATTGAAAGGAGCAGATTAGAGCTCCAGTGGTGTTGCGATTAACGTTGATTAATAGTTTGGTTAGTAAGGTTTTGGTTTATTCTGCCTTTAAGCAAGTTGTTTGTTTGTAGTAATTTCTGAATTTGTGGGTAAGAATAGAGAATGAAAGGGACATATTCGTACGCTACTGTTAGATGTGTGATTTATAGTTATTTGAAATAAAAGAGTTCGTTTTGTATGCTTAATGGACAATGAATATTTATGAGTGAAAGGTTTAGGTCATTTAGACCCCGTGATAAGTTCAGGTAAAACTTGTATAGGATTATTGTGGTTTTATCACAAGAACAAGTGATTTGTTTCTTGATTTCTTGAGTCATTTTTCTTGAAGGGTTTTAAAGAAAAATGACAATAATCATGTGATTCTTTCATAACTTTCCGCACCTCCCTTTGCGAGAATTTTTTTGTTCTGTTTGTTCCAGAATGAGTCTTATAGACTTTCGAACAAAATAGCAAGAAGAAAATGAATTTAATTATTTTTACAGAATGAGTCTTTCTGATTTATGTAATCGTAAAATTCCCTATAATAAAAATTCATAACTTTTACGCGTATAGACTTATGTAGAGGTTCTGTTTTACAGTCAATTTGATGTATCTCTGTTTTGTCCAAAATGAGTCTTACTTTCATTGCCACTGCTGTGTACAGAGAAAATAATTAAAATAGTAAAAAGTGAGATTTTTTTGTTTCTTTAAGCATATCCCCCCAATGGATATTTTCTATTAATGAAATTATAAAACGTACAGTTTTAAAATACTGTGTAATTATGCGCTCTATCAATTTATATGATAATATTACTCTGCATTTGTAAAATTTTTGTTAAAGCGCTTCATTTTTTACTCAATTCAATCTCACTAAAATTATTCCTATAGAATATTAAGTGTATTACTCTGATAATATAAATTCGCCCTTGCCTAATAAGACAAGGGCGAAAATTCAGTTAAATTGCAGTTTTTCGCATTATCTGCTGTTATTTTAATTTTAGAGTTATTCCGCCACCTACTCCCCACTGGCCACCAGCACTGGTAGCTGATAGATTAGAACGAATCTTACCATCTTCAGATGTATAACCCGCACCAATAGCAAAAGCAGACTGACCACGCCACAAACCGCCACCAAATGAAACACTCAAAGATCCTGGATCATCGAAGTAACGTAAATTAGACACCGCCAAACCAATCGCTGCTGCTTGCCTTGCCTCTTTGCGCACATTCGTAATATCATAACTTAATGCTTCAAACTTCCTATCGGTATAGGACTTCGCCTCGTTAACACCTTTACTGACTTGATCAACCGTATATTTGTTCGCATCATTAAGAACTATCTTCATCTGCCCTTCAGTATAATCATGCAATTGACCACCATTAACAGCTTCCTTAGAACCTTTCTTAATTTTACCATCCCCTACGTTGTCTATCAAGACAGGGTCGCTGTCATTAACACCTTTTAGAGTGATGCTATTGGTTTTCTTTCCGCTATCATCGGTATCATAGCCAACCGCAATATCCACCTTTTTTTCAACGTTTGTTACCCTGCTCTCAACATTTGTTACCCTCTCTTTCATCTGCTGGAGCTGTCCGTCACTCCCCTCATAAGTTGACTTTTCTAAAATTTCACTAGGAGAAACAGTTACCGCGGTTGAATTATCTTCCTCATCCATAGAATTTTCCGCCTCATCTATGACAAGAGGTAAGCTTCTTAGAAGACGTGCGCTTCTCATAAAAGGAAAGCCGGCTGTAATAGTATCCGAACCACCTCTTCCAATTACAGGTTTTTCAACAATAGGAGCGTTATTTTTTATCTCAATAATCCGATGATTCAAATTTGTGAAAGCACTATTAACACCTGTCAATGCATCTGCAACGTTCTTATAGCTTTTCTGAGTCTCATTACCATCCTTATCAAAGGTTTTAACTATAAAAGTAGGATCATTCCACGTTCCAGCGTCATCATATCCAGCACCACCGCCGAAATAACTCGCAAATGCCTGAGCCATAAAATAAAGCTGGCCACCATTTACTGCTTCGGTCGATGTTGCTGTAAATGCACCACCCCTAATCCCAGAGAGAATTCGTGGAGCATTTACACTGTTTGCAATATCTATTCTATTACCAGCTTCATTTCCACCAATCGTAATAAGTCCAGCGCTATTTTGCTTAACAAGGTTATTCCCTGCCGAATTAATGACTATATTTTCAATCTTTTTATCAAGATTCGTGAAAGAACTATTTACGCCTGTAAAGGCATCTGCAACATTATAATAGCTCTTTTCAGCTCCATTACCATTCTTATCAAAGACCTTAACTGTAAAAGTAGGAGCATTCCAGTTTCCATCTGCATCATATCCAGCTTTACCACTGAAATAGCTAGCAATTACATTGCTCATAGCATAAGCTTGAGAACCATTGATTGCATCAGTCGATGTTGCTGTAATAGAACCAGCATTAACACCTGAAAGAGTCCGTGCTGCATTATTAACGTTCGCAATACTTACCCTCGTTCCACTCACTTTTCCACCAATGGTAATAAATCCACCTGCATCTTGCTTAACAAGATCATCACCTGTCCCATTAATGACTATATTCTCAATCTTTTTATCAAGATTCGTGAAAGAACTATTTACGCCTGTAAAGGCATCTGCAACATT
>NZ_JBHIQG010000143.1:0-5912 GCF_042196425.1 Bartonella sp. AD328YNZD
GCAAACTGAGGGTTTTGCCATGAGTGTTTCCGCGCGTTGTAATGATGTTGAACTCTGTTGGAGGAGGTTCTTATGAAAAAAAAATATTCCACACCAAATTTAATTAAAGTTGTCTCTCTTAGTACGGTAATGGCGACACTCTTATCGAGTGTTTCTCCTGTTTTTGCGGCGAATCTCTCAATAACAGGAGAGCTAGTTAGAAGCACAAGTGGTGCTAGTGTCATGTATCCGTATGGTAGTCATGGGAGTGTTGTTTTTGCTGGTGATGATGACTACTGTGGTGCAGACAATGTTATTGGTCGTGGTGGTAAACAACAGCAGGTAATTCCTGATACTGGACGAATAACTGCAGAGGAGCAATATAATAGATTTATTACTGATCAAGAGTTTAACAGTCGTCATCCTTATGGTACGACCACTGAAAAGGTTATTTGGACGGGTGATGGACACACGGCTAGGGCTGATGGTAGAGTTTTGGGTGGTTATATGGGGACATTTTCCACCAGTGGTTTTGCTAGCGCTATGCCTGAGGCTTACGGTGTTTATTCTTTTGCTACGGGGTGTGGGTCTGCAGCGACGGGTAATTATTCAACCGTTTTGGGTGCAGGTGCAACGGCGAAGGCTGGAGGAGCTCAAGCCTTTGGTGTTTCCGCACTTGCAAGTGGTAAAGCAGCTGTTGCTATGGGGGTTGGTTCAGAGGCATCGGGGGAATCTTCAGTTGCTATTGGAGGACTTGCAACTGCTTCTGGTGACAGTAGTATTGCTTTAGGTACAAAAGTTAAGGCAGAAAAGAGTTATACGATTGCTATAGGTACAGATGCTGAAGCTTTGGGGTCAGGTGCTATTGCAATAGGGGTCAGGCGCTCTGACAGAACCGAAGAAAATAATCCTAACAGAAAAGTAACAGCGAAGGGAGAAAACGCGATTGCTATAGGTACACATACCTATGCTGAAACGGAAGATTCTGTTGCTATTGGCGCAAATGCACAAGTAACGGTGTATGACGGTGTTGCTATCGGTGGTGGCTCGGTCTCTGATAGGAACAAGGGCGTTAAGGGGTATGACCCTTACCTTAATGGTGATTCGACAGAAACCGGTATGGCATGGAAAAGCACAGCAGGTGCTTTTAGCGTTGGTGAAGTTGGTGGTACTAGTAATGGTAACCTAACACGACAAATTACAGGGGTCGCTGCTGGAAGTGAAGATACCGATGCGGTAAACGTGGCGCAACTAAAAGCTATGAGAGATGTCATAGCAGGGGCAGGGGGTTGGAAACTTTCTGCTAACGATACAGATCCTACAGACGTGAATCCAAGCAATACCGTAGATTTTTCAGTGAAAAATAGTGAAGTAGGAAAAGATAACTTAAAGATTGCAAAAAAAACTGAAGATACTAAGCATAAAATTGAATTTACTTTGAGTGATATTCTCAAACTTACAAGCGTCACCACAGGCCAAAGCACGATGAGTGATGATGGTTTTATTATTGATAATGGTCCAATGATGACTATTGATGGTATTGATGCGGCCAAGCAAAAGATCACAAACGTAGCAGATGGGTCTGAACCTAACGATGCAGTGAATTATAAGCAGTTGCAAGAGGTGAAAAACGCGAACAAAACGAGTTGGCAGCTTGCTGTTAACGGTGGAAATGCTACGGCTATTGGTCCAAATGGTACAGTAAATTTTCAGTCAGCTGACAATAAAGGTACAAAAAATATCAAGATCGAAAAAGATAATGATCACAATGTCACATTTGATCTAGCTGATGATATTCAGGTAATGACTGTCACAGCAGGAGAAAGCGTTATGAGTGCTGTTGGCTTTGGGTTTACTGATGGTAATGGACCGAGCATAACTGTTAATGGTATTCATGCTGGTGATAAAACGATTAAAGGAGTAGCGGCAGGGGAAGAAGATACTGATGCTGTAAATTATAAGCAGTTGACAGAGGTAAGAACACTTGCTGAAGCAGGCTGGAAACTTTCTGTTGATGGGAACAATGCTACAGATGTTAAAGCTGGGAGTACAGTAGATCTTATTGCGGCTGTGGGTGAAGACGGTAGCAAAAATATAAAAATTGCAAAAGACAGTAATCAAGTTACATTTTCTCTGAATGATACTCTTAAGTTGACGAGTGTTACGACAGGGAACAGCATTATGAGCAACGATGGCTTTACGTTTATTGATGGTAATGGACCAAGCATAACTTTAAATGGTATTAATGCTGGTGATAAAAAAATTACAGGAGTAGCTAAGGGGGCAGAAGAAACCGATGCTGTAAATTATAAGCAGTTGACAGAGGTAAGAACACTTGCAGAAAATGGCTGGAAACTTTCTGTTGATGGTAATAATGCTACAGATGTTAAAGCTGGGAGTACAGTAGATTTTGTTGCTGGTGAAAATGAAGATGGTAGCAAAAATATAAAAATTGCAAAAGACAGTAATCAAGTTACATTTTCTCTGAATGATACTCTTAAGCTCACGAGTGTCACGACAGGCAACAGCATTATGAGCAACGATGGCTTTAAGTTTGTTGATGGAGGACCAAGCATAACTGTGAAAGGTATTGATGCTGGTAGCAAAAAGATTACAAAAGTGAAAGCTGGTACTGATGATACTGATGCAGTAAATTATAAACAGCTGAAAGACTTTACAGCGGGGATGGAAACGGGCTGGAAGCTTTCTGTTGATGGTGATAATGCTACAGATGTTGAAGCAGGAAGTACAGTAAAGTTTGTTGCAGTTAAGCATAAAGACGATGATAATAATGAGAGTGAGAACACAAATATAAAAATTACCAGAGGTGATAACAATGAAGTAAAGTTTGATTTAAGCGAATATATTAAAGTTGGTCGTGTAGAAACAGGGGATAGCAGAATGAGTAATGCCGGTTTCATGATCAAAGATGGCCCAAGAATGACCAAGGGTGGTATTCATGCCGCCAATACAAAAATTACAGGAGTCGCAGATGGTAGCAATGAGCATGATGCTGTTAACCTTTCACAATTATATAAAATGAAGTTTGAGATAGAAGACAATAGTCTTGTTAAATGGAGTAAAAGTAAAAAAAATATTACCATTGGTGCTGAAAAAGAAGGTATCGAAATCAATATTGCGAACTCTGAAGGCAGAGATCGAATTATTTCTGGCGTTGCAGTTGGAAAAGTCAGTTCCGATTCAACAGAAGCAATAAATGGCCATCAACTGTTTAATTATATTACTAATATAGTAGATTTTTTTGGTGGTGAGGAGACAGATATACTTAATGGTATCAAACCAACATTTACTGTTCAGAATACAAAACACGACAATGTAATGGATGCTTTCGCTGCTGTTGATACTTCTATCACAGATATTTATAGTCAGATTAATAATGTAACAGAAAACAGTCTTGTTAAATGGAAAGAAGATCAGAAGCTTATTACCATTGGTAAAGAAAAAGGCGGTACGAAAATTGATATTACAGGTACTGAGGGAGAGCGAACCATTGCAGGTGTGAAAAATGGAAAGATTTCAGAAGATTCAACAGAAGCGATAAATGGTAGTCAGGTCACAAAGATATCTGGAGATGTTGCAAAATTCTTTGGTGGGGATGCAGCATTTCAGGATGGTGCTTTTATAGGCCCTAGATATAATCTATCTAAAGTATCTGCAGATGGTAGCGTAGAACAGAAAACCTTTAAAAATGTTGGTGATGCTTTGACAGAGCTTGATGCAAATGTCAAAAATGTGAATAGTCGTATAAAGTATGTAGATAATAAATTTGATAAGTTCTCTCAAGATGCTTTGCTTTGGGATGATGGTAAACAAGCATTTGCTGCACGTCATGAAAAAGACGGACGTAAAACAGATAGTAAGATTACTTACCTTTTAAATGGTGATATTTCAGAAGAGTCAACAGACGCAATCAATGGTTCCCAAATTCATTCTATGGGCAGTGACATTGCAAAATTCTTTGGTGGTAATACCTCGTTTGAAAATGGTATTTTTGTTGGACCACAGTATAATTTATCTACCGTTTCTGCAGATGGTAAGGTAGAACAGAAAATCTTTGACAATGTTGGTGAGGCTCTTGAAGGACTTGATGTAAATGTCAAAAATGTGAATAAACATATACAATATGTAGACAAGAAATTTGATGATAAATTTGATAAATTTTCTCAAGACGCGTTACTTTGGAGTGAAGAGGAGCAAGCGTTTGTTGCACTTCATGAAAAAGACGGACGTAAAACAGATAGTAAGATTAAGTTCCTTGCGGATGGTGATATTTCAGGAGATTCAACAGATGCAATAAATGGTTCTCAACTTTATAAGATGGGCGATAAGATTGCAAATTATTTTGGCGGTGGTGCTCGCTATGAGAATGGAGAGTGGAGCGAACCTACTTTCAAAGTTTCTCAGCGTAATGAGGATGGCACTATTGTTGAGAAAAAGCATCATAATGTCGCTGATGCTTTTGAAGGTGTCGATAATTCTATTACGGATATCTATAATCAGATTAACAATGTAACAGAAAATAGCCTTGTAAAACAGGAGGGAGAAGATGGTCTTATTACAGTTGGTAAGGCGACAGGTGGTGCTAAAATAAGCATTGCAAATAAAGATAATCAAGAGAGAACACTTTCTGGTGTAAAAGATGGAGAACTTTCTCAAACATCTACTGAAGCAGTAAATGGTTCACAGCTTTTTGCTACGAATGAGAAGGTTACAACTGTTACTGATAATCTTAAAACAGTCGCTCAAAATACATCGAAATATTTTGGTGGTAGTACAGATGTATTGAACGGTATAGAACCAGCTTTCCTTATTCAGGGGGAGGCCTATCATAATGTTACGGAAGCGTTTACAGGTGTTAATACTTCTATCACAAATATTGATAATAAGATTTCCGAAGTGGTAAAAAATAGTCTTGTTAAGCAAGACGGAGTTTCTGCTCCTATCACTATTGGTAAGGATACAGCTGGTACTGAAATCAATATTGCGGGATATGCTGGTGTAGCGCGTTCTATTTCTGGTGTTAAGGCAGCAGAGAAGGGTGATGAAGCTGTTAACAAAGACCAACTTGATAAAAGCATAGATAAGATTTCTAAAGATATTGATACAGTAACTGCAGCAGCAGTTCTCTACGATAAAGGTGAAAATGGCAATGTTAATTACAGTAGTGTAACTTTAGGTGGCGATAAGAGCAATGGGCCAGTTGCTCTCCTGAATGTTAAAGATGGTGCAATTTCCCAGGATTCTCGTGATGCAATCAATGGTAGCCAGATTAATAAAATATCAGGAGATATTGCAAATTACTTTGGTGGTGGTGCCTCATTCGAAAATGGTGCTTTTAAACAACCAAAATATAGCTTATCTACCATTGTTGAAGATGGCCAAGTAGCAAAAGTTAACTATTATAATGTTGGTGATGCTTTGACGGGGCTTGATGCGAATGTCAAAAGTGTGAATCAGCGCTTAACGAATGTATCCAATGAGTTTAATCAGAAAATTGAAGGTATCACGAAAGATGCTTTATTGTGGGATGATGAAGAAGGAGCATTTGTTGCACGTCATGAAAAAGATGGGCAGAAGACAAAGAGCAAATTGAAGTATCTTTTGGATGGTGAGATTGCCGAAGGTTCAACGGATGCCATTACAGGGAACCAGCTTTATCTCATGAGCAATAAGCTTGCTAATTATTTCGGTGGTGGTGCTAAATATGCGAATGGTCAATGGACAGACCCTACCTTCAAGATTTCTAAAGTCGATGAGAATGGCAATACTGCTGAGAAAGAGCACCATAATGTCGCTGATGCTTTTGGTGATATTAATACGGGGATGTCAAATATTAATAACCGTATTAATGATGTCATCAACAAGGTTGATTCAGATGTTCTACACTGGAATAAGGAGAAAGGAGCCTATGA
>NZ_JBHIQG010000144.1:0-5907 GCF_042196425.1 Bartonella sp. AD328YNZD
TTGAAGACACTTCTGTTCCCCTTGTGCAATAATATCTTTATGTCCAGCGCACTCTTGCTCTTTTTGCTCAAGTTGTTCAGTCAATTGAAGACACTTCTGTTCCCTTTGTGCAATAATATCTTTATGTCCAGCGCACTCTTGCTCTTTTTGCTCAAGTTGTTTAGTTAAATGCTTGTTCTGATAAATTGCCAATGCAAGCATTAAGCTTCCCCCACAACACACTATCATTGCCAAACCGAACAAAAAATCCACTGAGTATCCCAAATACCACCACATTCCCATCAATATGATGCAGAAAATCATAACACCGCATCTTACACTCCCATATTTTTTCCCCCATTTCCACATGACCTTAATTGTAGCTATTCTGAAAGCTATTGCCAATTTTATGTCTTCTTCCATTCTTGCTCTCTTTTATTCTCACCAACATTTAACGCAGCTCTTTTATCGATCCCTCGATATTGTATCAATATGTATATATCTGATTTGAAAATCACTACATATTATATTTTAATAAAAATAATACACAAAATATAGATATTTTTATTGGTAAAATAAAACAATTTGTATTTAATTGTATTGCTCTTATGCTTTATGCACTTTAAAGAAAAGCCTTATAATTCTTAAAATGCACTCCCATAATATTGGTTCAAAGTACTCAAACGCCTAACACAGCAAAACATGGCTGCGTGCTCACCTTGTTTTGTAAAATTGATAAAAAGTGTCTCTCTACTCATTTATCGGCTCTTTTTTAGTAAATCGGCATCATCATACACTCTCCTAACCCCTAATGTTACTACAGCCCATAAAACTTGAGACGCTTCATGAAGAGGACTTATTCTTTCTAAAGTGTTTACCTCACGCAATCTTCCCTGTTTGGTATATGCAAGAGACATGGTTTTAACTGATTCAACATAACCAAATTTGAAATACGAAAATCCTATGGTATTCATGATCTCTCATGAAAAACAATGCGTTATCATTATAAATCAACGTGACAGTTCTGTTATGAAGAGAACTCCTTGCTCATCTTAATAGTCCATAGCGATTTAACTGGGTATTATTTTATATTCTGTACACAAATGAAGTATTTTTATAAAAATGCTTCATCTCAGGCAGAAAAAAGAACAGCCCGTTAAAAAAGAAAAACACCTTAAAGCTTGCCTTTCTTTTTTCCATGAGAGTTTCAAATTGATAAGCCTGTCTGAAAAGAGTGCTGTTTATGCCTTTAAAGATACTGCTCTTGTATCAAGATCACTTACTCAGATGAGAATTGCAGTTTAGCCAAATGCGCATAAACATTATTTTTTATAATGAGTTTTGTGTGTTCCTTCTTCCACAAGAGAGCCTTTATCCATCACGAGAATACGATCCGCTTTTAAAATTGTTGCAAAACGATGTGCAATGACCAAGGTTGTACGATTTTGCATCAACCCTTCTAAGGCATCTTGCACCAACTTTTCACTGTTTGCATCTAAAGAAAATGTTGTTTCATAAAGTAGTAATACTTTGATTTATAATAATAATTCATTGTCTTGTATGTTGAATGAGAATCTCGAATACCGTAGGATTCTCTCATTTAAAATCGGTTCCATGGTGAATCAATCGAAACTATGTTTCTTGCACGTACCAAGCGGGGAGAGTCCGCGTGAATAAAAAAACTATTAAGAAAAGATTTAAAATGCCTCTCATGAATTGTCTCAAGTGCTAAGGGCTGTAACAACATCCACGAGTTGGCAAAGTGTGTGATAGTGCTGGCTTGCTTCTTCATAAGCGTAAATATGCAGGTGCACAATAGCTTTACCGTTATAGCATTCATGGATGCCGTCGCGAAATAAGCTTGGATGCTCTTTGAGAGATATATCTTTAAAATAAGCCTGTGAAACTGTAACAAAACGGCGTTCTGTTTTCCGTGAGGAACAAAATCCCATTAAAAAACGGAATAAACAAAAGTGTGAAGCAATAAGCAATCTCCATTATTTAAAAGATATTGCTCTGAGCTGGCAAAGTGTGTGATGGTGCTGGCTTGCAGTAAGAGGGCTGCATTTCTTAAAATCGCCTATGCAATACCAATGCGTTGTCTTTGCCCTCCAGAAAGCATGGTACTGCGTTCTCCTCCTTGCGTATCAAAGTCGTTTGGTAAAGCTTGAATAAATTCAAGTGCATTGTCCGCTTTAGCGGCAGCAAGAATTTCTTCTTCATGGGTATTTTCAATTCAAAAAAGATGAACTGTTTGCAATCGTTTTATCTGAGATTTTTATACGCTATGAGAAGAGGTGTATGCGTGTATTTCAAAATGATTTTTGAATTAAAAAAACGCAACCACTACGATTTATAAGGGTTTAAGACCTATCTTTTTTTGTTGGATGCGTTTTTGAATTAAATTTAAAGTGCACTCTTTGACAGGATAAAAAAACCATCGTTTGCAATCGTTTTGTTTAAAATTTTTGTACCCCATAATAAGGAGGCTTTTACATGCCAATATTACCAAAACGATTTTTGAACTTAGAAAGACGACCACCACGGTCTACAAGTGTTTGGGATCCACCTGTCCATGCTGGATGCGTTCTTGGGTCAATATCTAGATTAAGGGTATCACCTTCTTTTCCCCAAGTGGAACGCGTCGTATATTGGGTTCCATCCGTCATTACAACGGTAATTTTGTGATAGTTGGGATGAATATTCGCTTTCATGCGTCAAACCTTTTGCGTTTATAGAATGAAAGAACACTTACTCATTTTTTTAAGTGCGCTTCCTTTGTCTTTTTGATACACTGATTTAAAGTATTTATTTCTATAGCTGAGCACGCATCAAAAAACAAGTGTTCAAGATACATCATTGTATCAAGTGTTATAAATCATTTAATAGAGTGAGCGAAATTTTATAATGTTACATTATCATTCAGAAAAATCTACGAAATCTTCCCATAAAAAATCTTCATTCTCTTCGCTTGCAATTTTTGTTCCTTATCTTTTGCGCTATCGTTGGTTGTTTATCTTTGCCTTTATTGCTTTGTCTGTTGCTGCTCTGATCACATTAGCTTTGCCAGTGGCTATCCGACAAATGTTTGATCATGGGTTTTCTACTTCAAGCCATGGACATATCAATTTTTACTTTGGAATTTTGTTTATCTTAGCCTTGTTTCTCGCATTTGCTTCAGCTGGACGTTATTACTGTGTTATCACCTTGGGAGAACGGATTGTTGCCGATTTACGGCGTGATGTGTTTGTTCATATTATGAGACTCTCTCCTGCTTTTTTTGATCGGTCACATTCAGGAGAGATTGTTTCAAGGCTTCTAACCGATACAACACAAATAAAATTAGCCGTTGGTTCGACCGCCTCTACTGCTTTGCGTCAGTTGATTATCGTGATCGGAGCTGTCGTGATGATGGTGATCACCAATGCCAAATTATCTTTGCTGGTTCTGGCTGCTATTCCTATTGTGGCCATTCCCTTGGTAGTCTTTGGACGTAAAGTTCGCTCTCGTACCCGCGCGGCGCAAGATCGTCTCGCAGATGCCAATGCTGTTGCTACAGAGCAGGTAAGTGCTATTCGCACTGTGCAAGCTTTTACCGCTGAAAAACTCGTTACAATACGTTTTTCACAATTGATAGAACGTGCTTTTCAAACAGCACGTGCTTCTGTAATCTTGCGCTCCTTTTTTACGGGGTTTGCAATTTTTTTGGTTTTTAGCAGTGTGGTTGCTGTTTTATGGATTGGATCGCGTGATGTTTTGAATGGAACGATGACAGGAGGGACCTTAGGACAATTTGTCCTTTATGCGGTTTTTGGAGCTTCTACTTTTGCGCAATTATCGGAACTGGGAGCAGAATTAATCCAAGCAGCAGGCGCTGCTGAACGGCTTGCCGAATTGTTACAAGAAAAACCTGCTATTGTAGCTCCTAAAAATGCTTTATCATTAGAGCAACCTGTTCGAGGTGAACTTGTTTTTGATCAGGTTGATTTTACCTATCCCTCTAGACCACAAGAGAAGGTTTTACGCTCACTTTCATTTTCTGTAAAAGCAGGCGAAACGGTTGCTTTTGTTGGGGCTTCCGGAGCAGGAAAAAGCAGCATTTTTTCTTTGATCCTTCGTTTTTATGATCCAATAAGTGGAACAATTCGGTTGGATGGCATGGAAATTAATCGCCTTTCTTTACAAGATTTACGCAGTGCAATTTCCTATGTTCCACAAGATGTCGCCATTTTTGATGGAACATTGCGCGATAATATTATTTTTGGAACTGAAAATACCCATGAAGAGGAAATCCTTGCTGCTGCTAAAGCGGCTAATGCACTTGAATTTATTCAAGCTTTACCAGATGGCTTGGATACGCAAGGAGGAGAACGCGGTACCATGCTTTCTGGGGGGCAAAAACAACGCATTGGTATTGCGCGGGCAATTTTAAGAAATGCACCCCTCTTGCTGCTTGATGAAGCAACATCTGCTTTGGATGCAAACAGTGAAAAGTTGGTGCAAGACGCCTTAGACGGGTTGATGCAAAATCGAACAACATTGGTCATTGCGCACCGTTTGGCAACAATTTTAAAAGCAGATCGTATTCTTGTAATGGATAAAGGCGCTCTTGTGGAAGAAGGAACCCATGCCGAACTTGTGGCAAAAAATGGCGTTTATGCCTATCTCGCAAAACTCCAATTTTCACCTGAGTGAGTGATCTTGATACAAGAGCAGTACTTGGGCAGCAGTACTTGGGCGTGAATACCGCGCTTTACAGGCAGAGGATTATTAATTTAAGGGCTCATGGAAAAAAGAGGGATAAGAATTAAGATGAAAAAGAGGAGCAAGAATTGAGGCAGTTTCTTTTTGAATTACAGGTTGTTCTTTTTTCTGCATAAGGTAGATCATTTTTATAAAAACGCTTCTATGTACAGAATATAAAACGATGCCAAGTTAATCTCTATGATTAAGGTGTATAAAGAACTCTCTTCATAATAAAACCGTCATGTTGTTTATTATAAAGATAATTTATTATTTTTCGTGAGAAATCCTAATACCATAGGATTTTCTTATGCTGAACTCTCATAGTGAATCAAACAAAATCTTTTGCTTGCACATCACAAGTGGGGTTGGTGTGTGGAGTGAAATTGTACAAGAAAGGAGCAAGAGCCTCTCTTGCCCCTTTAAGTTCCAAGAACTGTCACAACATTGGAGCGCTGACAAAAGAATATACGCTGGCAAAGATTAATAATGGTGCTCGCTTGCTTGAGTCCCTTATGCAGCTTACTTGATAGACTCTACCCTAAAAACTTACCCCACTCTTTAAAAAAAATTAATATGAAAAATTTTTCATGCCCTCTATCTCAGCGCTCTAAACAATAGTGTTTACCGAAAATCATGATAAGCTGTAATTTATAAATACGCTTCTCTCATCTGTAAAAGTATCCTTTTATTCTCTTTTAAAAAACGAACATTTTTTGAACATTGTTTGCAGATTCTTATTATTGAAAAAGAGCAAAGATTTTTTTAGCGTTTTTGGGTGTCTTTATAATTTTTGTGTGAGCGCGTATGAGCAACAGCTTTTGTAATAAACCCGCTTTTGGCAAAATTGTAAAATTTTATCAAATTTATTGTTTGTAAATATCACCACGACCACTGTCTTTTCTCCTTGCAGACACAACAACCTCAAAACACTTTCTCTTTGCTCACAAATCGTCTCTCCAACTCTCTCTTCCAGTCATAGCCTATAAAAGTAAGGATAGAGTGCTTTGATTGGACACCATCTTCTCATCCCCAAGACCCACAATCCCATCATTTATATTTACAGCCCTCATTTATAGCGCCTCCTGTTGTGCTTTAAGAAGGCATTTTAACGATGATAGGAACGTGTACAAAAGTATCTAGAGCAATATTTTTTAAATAATGGAGATTGCTTATTGCTTCACA
>NZ_JBHIQG010000145.1:0-5906 GCF_042196425.1 Bartonella sp. AD328YNZD
AGCCTTGCCCAAATCGGAGAATTTTCCTTTATCCTTGCTGGTTTAAGTTTAAGCTTAGGACTTTTAAACAATGACGCCCATGATTTAATTCTTGGAGGAGCAATTTTTTCTATTTTACTCAATCCTCTTGTTTTCATGGTCTGTAACAAAATTAAAAAGCATCTAGAAAAATTGTCTGCATCTTCACAAAATACCCAAACAATTATTGATATTGATCCCAAAGATCCTGACCAAGATTTTTTACCGATAACCTTAAAAAACAACCATATCGTAATTATTGGCTATAGTCGTATCGGTAAGTGTGTTGCATTATCTTTAATAAACAGAGGGAAACCTATAGTGATCGTAGAAGAATCAAAACGCCTCTCTGATAAAGCAATTGCAGATGGCTTTGAGGCTATTTGTGGCAATATCATTCAACAAGAAACAATGACCGCAGCAAATATAAATAGCGCACACAAAGTTGTTATTACAATGCGAAGTACCATTGAAGTAGGAGAATGTATAGTGAATATACGTGATATGAAGAAGGATATCCAGATAATTACGCATGCATTATCCGATACAGAAACAGCTTATCTCGTTGATTTAGGTGCTGATGTTGTAGTAACGGATGATGAAGAAATTGCAAATGGCATTATAGAGCATATAACGGAACAAAGCTCTGTAAAGAATGTGCTCAATCATGAAAATTTATAAAAAACAGAAAATGGATAAAGACGCGTGAAAATAAAGCAATTTATATGGCCATTAATTGGTATCTTAGCAATGCTGATATCTATTCGGATTCTTTATATAAAGCTCTCTGCCATTTCGTTTGGAGATGTATTGGAACGCTTGAGCAATTTAAATGCACAGCATTGGTTATTAGCCTGTTTATGTTCTCTCCTAGCTTATGCTGCTCTTGCTGGATATGATCGGATTGCCTTACAACATCTGGGCCATAAAATTTCTTGGATTTTTATCGCTATATGTTCATTTACGACCTATGCACTTTCACATAATATTGGCGCTTCAGTTTTTTCTGGTGCTGTCGTGCGCTATCGTGCCTATAAAATGAAAGGATTAAATGGAACAGAAATCGCAATATTAGTAGGTTTTTGCTCTTTTACTTTTGTCATCGGCACAATCTTACTTTTGGGAATCGTTTTAGTTTTGCAACCCGAAATTATCACCCTTATTCATGAAGAACTTCCTGAATGGTTGGGAACAACGGTTGGAGCAATTTTACTCAGCTGTATAGCACTTTATACGTTTGGCAGCTGGCTTCAGTTGAAACCCTTACGCTTAAGCAAAAAAATTCAACTTTCCTATCCACGGCTAAAAATTGTTATTCAACAACTTCTCATTAGCCCCTTAGAGCTTTTAGGAGCAGCAGGAATTATATATGCTGTTCTTCCAAACAATGCAGATATCCATTTTATCTCTGTTCTTGGTGTTTTTCTAGCATCTTTTACGATCACTCTTCTCTCCAATGCTCCCGCAGGAGGAGTAGGCGTTCTTGAAGCTCTCTTCATAACAGGCATGCCCAATATAAATCCAACCGATGTTATCGCAGCCCTTATTGTCTTCAGAATACTTTATTTGATCATACCGCTCATCATTTCATTATTTGTGGTTGCCATTTTTGAAGTGCAACAATACTGGAAAAGTCCCCCTAAAAACACCACCTGAATAAATAAAAACTATCAATGATTTTTTTTGCTGTTCATATCAATGATATAGTCATGCTAAGTTCAATTGTATATGTGGATTAAACAGTCATTATTTATATTTATCTTTTTTACATTGAAATTTTGAGTGCATTCTTTATAAGAATCTTGCTCTACGAAAAACATAGAAATATTTTTCTTCAAAAAAGCTCTCATAAACTTAAAAATATATATCCGTATAGAAAAACAATCATTGCTATAACCTTCAATTAACATTTAATCTTGAATATTAAAGCAGCTATTTCATCGTGTAATCGATTTTTATGTTGGGTAAAGCACATGATTGCAAAACTTTTTGCAGAAAAAAATACGCAAAATTAAAAAGCTTTATCTGAAAATAACTTCATTTTATTGTTTGAAAAAGAGAAAGCATGATGAGCAAGAACACTTCAATAACCCTCAATAAGTTCCCCTAAATGATCATACAAAAATCTAGAAAAAATTTTTACGAAATTTTCATCTCTGAAAAATACAGAAATATAATGTGTACACATATCGTATCACACTTTGTATTCATCGCGTTTTTTAATAGAATCACGCCTCTCACAAGGAACAAGATATCATCTCGTTGCCAATTCACACGCTTTTTTTAAGAAACCTCTCTCAGCGCTCATCACCACCATTACATGATCCCCCCCCGTAAATGGCACGATAGTAAAGCCATTATGCACCACCATCTTTATGCTCAATAAAAGAGAAAGCCAGCACAATTATACTATTTCTCACTTCCAATTTTATGGCACCTTTTAACACTTGAAAACCTTAATAAAAGACATTTACATTCTTTTCTTCAATAGTCTTTATCCCTACCCTTATCCCACTTATGAAGTACAAAAAATGAATAATTTTAATTGATTGACTATAAAGAGACTGAAATAAAATAAGCCTACGATATTAAAGTATCTTATTCAAAAGAAGAATAATTAATTATTATAAATCAATGTATTATATAATTTTAGCGGATTTTTCAATATCTATATTTTTAACAATTAAGCTTTAACAGGAGTAACTGAACAGTTTAATATTTTAAAACTTGAAGCCTCATGAAAGCTTATTTTCTGTCGTTTAGCAGATATTACTGTTGATCCGTTAAACTGACCTGATTTTATTCTTGTACTGGACCGCTAAACACTTTGTTGACCTTGATCCGACTATTAGAGTACCAATGATTATTACAGAAATTTTTTGTTTAAGTGCGAGAGTTATCAGACAATATCTACGTTACCTACTTGCACAACTAAAAGAGAAAGATTGTTCTGTTTTTAAACAATAGGCCAGAACTCCAAAAAACTTTTAGTCACTTTATATTAAAAGAAATGAGAACAGTTTTCTTATAATTCTTTAAATAATACAATTGTTGATAAGAAACTTCTCCTCACCAATTGCGATTTCTAAAAAATTAAGACACATCAAAGGATTTTTAAGCTCTCTTTAAAAAAATAAATTGGTCCAAAAGCGAATGTTAAAATATAAAATGATGACAAGCTATATCAACAAACTACCCTTAAACAACTGCATATGGGGAAATCCTACTCTTAAATTTTATTGAATATCCTAAAAAAATACGCAATCAATAAGTTATTTATGGTATAAAACCAAATGGTGGGTGATGAGGGGATCGAACCCACGACCCGCTGATTAAGAGTCAGCTGCTCTACCGACTGAGCTAATCACCCATAAGTTTCTCAAAAAATGAGAATGAGCGTTTCTATAACGCTCCTAAGAGTGGATGTCTAGATATTTTGTTGTTTTTTATATAGCCTCATTGTCCGCAAGATTAAAAATATGATATTCACCACTTGATCTTATATAAAAATAAACCCATTATAAGAAGCTCTATAATAAATGTTCTGATTGTTATACAAAACCTATAGTTGGAGGATCATCGAGCATAATGCCCGAGCAAAATTTAGAGGAACCTTCTTGTGGTTGTAGGCGAGTTGGAGCATCATTTTGTTTTATCAATACTCATATGCATTTAAGCAATAGTTTGCTATTTTTTTCTTTGAGTATCAGTTTTTTTGCATTCAATGTTCATGATTCAATATACAAATAAAAGCCCATGGATTTTTTTTGTCAATCGCGTGCTTTTAAGCTTTTAAAAGGTAAGAAATGATGGAATGGATCGCTGATCCGCATGCGTGGTTTGGTTTGATCACGTTGGTTTTTCTCGAAATTGTTTTAGGAATAGATAACCTTATCTTTATTGCAATTTTAGCTGAAAAATTGCCTCTGCATTTGCGTGACCGTGCACGCTTTATAGGTCTTACTTTAGCATTAATGATGCGGCTTTTCCTTCTTACAGTTATTGGATGGGTTATGAGGCTGGACACGGTAATTCTTTCACTTTCATCTTTTGTCTTTAGTTGGCATAGCTTTATTTTAATTGGTGGTGGAGCTTTTTTGCTGGCAAAGGGAACCTTAGAACTCCATGAAAGATTAGAAGGAGTATCACATGAAAGAAAAACAGGCGTTGCTTATGCTGTTTTTTGGCAAGTAATTATTCAAATAGTAGTGCTGGATGCTGTTTTTTCACTAGATAGTATTATTACCGCAACAGGTATGATTGCAAAAGAGCAGGCAGCAGTTATGTATATCGCAGTGATTGCTGCTATGGCAGTAATGATGTGCGGATCTGGCCCTCTTATGCGTTTTATTAATCGTCATCCCACTATTGTCATCCTTTGCCTTGGTTTTTTGATGATGATTGGTTTTACGCTTATTGTTGAAGGATTCGGTTTTCATATTCCAAAAGGGTATTTGTATGCTGCTATTGGTTTTTCTGTTCTCATCGAAGCTTTTAATCAAATTGGACGTCGTAACCGTGAAAAAATGATTAAAACGAATGATCTACGTAGTAGAACAGCAGATGCTGTTTTGAGGCTCTTAGGAGGAGGAAGCAAAGATAGTAATCTTGCTGAGACTGTAGATGTTATTGCTGAACAGGCCGCAGCTTCTGAGTTATTTAGACCAGAAGAAAAAGAGATGATTCGTGGCGTTCTCGATTTAGCTGATCGTCCTGTTCGCTCTATTATGTCGCCACGTAATGAGATTGAGTGGTTAGATTTAAATGCTGATGAAAATGAAATGCGTGAAGAATTACAAAAAGTTAAACATAGCCGTTTAATTCTCGCGCGTGAAAAAGTGGATGAATTTGTTGGCGTTGCATTGACAAAAGATCTTCTTTTGAATTTGGCTGAGGGAAAAAAGATTAATTGGAAAAAAGCGATGCGAGAGCCCCTTGTTGTTCATGAAAATACAAGTGTTTTACGATTGATGGAGCAATTACGTCATTCTTCGATTCAGCTTGCAATTATTGTTGATGAGCACGGGTCTTTTGAAGGGATTGCAACACCAACCGATATTCTTGAAGCTATTGCAGGTGACTTTCCTGATGACGATGAAGAACTCATGATCGCAGAACAACTTAAAAATGGAAGTCTTCTTGTAGAGGGGTATGCTGATATCCGGCGTTTAAGTGGTTATCTTGGGCGTAATCTTGTTGATGAAGCAGATCGTTATACGACTCTGGCAGGCTTTATGCTTTGGCAATTTGGTCATTTACCGAATGAGGGGGAAAATTTTGAAACGGATGGTTTACGCTTTAAAGTTATCGAAATGGAACGCCGGAACATATCTAAAGTCCTTATTTCTCCACTTGCGTTACCAGAAAAAAACGAATTCTAATTCTTTTAATAAATAAGGTAAATAAAAGGATTTTTCTTATAATTAGAAAGTAAAAAAATAGGCAGTTGATGACTTAATTGTATTGTCATATTTTTTTAAGCGTGAAATAATGAATGTACAAGAGTTAAGTTATCAACGAATTTTCAGTGCAAAAAAGTTTTCATTGATAATTTGGAATGAGAGCTTCTTAAACTATTCAAGATTCCTATTCAGTATGAATAATGCCAAATTATTATTGAAATCAATCTGTTGTATATACAAAGAAAAATGAAAAACTGGGAGATCTGATATGATAAATGACATTTACTGTGTTGGACTCAATTATGTTGAACATGCTCATGAAATGGGCAATCTTGTTGAAGATGAACCTGTTATCTTTAGCAAACCAAATAGTTCTCTCATTTTAGGTCATGAAATTTATCTTCCTAATTTTTCTAAAGAAATCCATTTTGAAACTGAAATTGTGCTCAGAATCTCAAAGGACACTTTCATGGTCACAGAGAAAGA
>NZ_JBHIQG010000146.1:0-5856 GCF_042196425.1 Bartonella sp. AD328YNZD
CCTAAACGAAAAACCTCTCCAGCGAAGAGGGGCATGCGCCGTTCGGCTGATGCTCTGAAGGCGCCGACTTATATCGAGGATAAAAATTCTGGTGAATTGCGTCGCCCTCATCATATTGATTTAAAAACGGGAATGTATCGTGGACGTTCCGTTTTAGTTGTTAAGGATTGAGTGTTTTTATCTCTCTTCCAGAGGTTATGCTTCCTTTGATATATCGGCGATATACGTGGGCAAAGCGTGTCTTTTCGCTTTAAGATGGATGTTGAGGCGCCCTTGCGTCGCCCTCATCGCATTGGTTTAAAAACGGGAATGTATCGTGGACGTTCCGTTTTAGTGGTTAAGATTTTAGTGTTTTTATCTCTCTTCCAGAGGTTATGCTTCCTTTGATATATCGGCGATATGCGTGGGCAAAGCGTGTCTTTTCGCTTTAAGATGAGTGTGTGGGGCTTAAGGTTTTTCCATAGAAAATGATTCCATTGTTGGAGATGATTTTCTCGTTTTTTTGAGAAGTTATAAAGGATTATTCGTATACAGTTCTTTTATGATGACTGAGTGAAGAGTTTTTCATTGGTATCGATATAAGTTATTTTAGTAATGGAATCATTTTCTTAAGAAGATTCTTAAAGAATTCTCTTCTGGAGAAGGTAAAAGGCAAGAATAAAAATAATCCATTGTTTTGCGCCTTGAATGAAAAGCTTATCGTGGGATTATCTCATTTCACATCTGTTCTATGTTGAATTAATTACAATCTATTTTTCTACACATTATAAGTGGGGATGGCATGGAGGTAAAAACTATATAAGAAAACAAAAAATACCCGTAACGAACTATCTCAAGTGCCAAAAGCTTTAGGCAACATGGTGGCTGACAAATAGAGTATATAATGAAAGTGACAGCTTGCTCTTTTATAAAGTATAACGACGACAACACCCTATGAAGTTTATACACCTCACTAAAACTTTACCATTATACCATTCATAATCGCCGTTATAAAATAGCTACAACAAACATTAAGAAATATTTCTTAAAAAAACATGTGAATGTACAACACAAGCATATTTTATCTTGATCGTTTTATTTTGCATAAGAAGCATACCCCCAGAACGTGATAAGTAAAAGCGTGAAGCAATCTCCATTCTTTAAAAGACATCCCTTTAGATACTTTTGAAAGCTGTAAAGCTAAATTAAAAAATAACAATAAGAATAAACGTTGGCATTCATCCTTACAACTTCATATTATTTCCAAAATAAGGCGATATTCTCGTTATGCAGATTACACAAAAAGATAGATTCAATATTCTTACGCCAATCGGATACATAAAGTCTGAAACGAAATCATAAAGCCTTTAAGAGTCTCAATCTTTGTTTAGAACATACTGCTAAGAAGTGGATATTAATCCATAGACAACAAAAAAGCACAAACTTTATAAGGTCAGCAATACCATAAAACCATTAACAAATCAGCTATGGATTGGAGCGCCCTACCGACTTTGATAAAATATTTTGTGAAATCCCATGCATGACACATCTAATTATATGTTTTCTTATTTTTATAAGCTGTTCGTAATAAATCCTTTATATCCATAAAGATCAGAAAAATATATGAACAATTCTTCGCTTAAAATATAAAAAGAAAGCATGACACTCATAGAAAAGTCTCATGTGCCTTATCATCACAAGGACTGAAGCTTATTGAATAAGTACATCTTCTATTTTGCCCATTTTCTTTTTTCTGCTTATAAGCGAGCACGCTGGCACTCTCCATACACTTAAGCCCCCAATATCGCAATTAAGTCTTGCATTTGAAAGCGTTTATTACAGATATTTTTTTGCTTTCTTATATAGTTTTTACCTCCATGTCATCTCCACTTATAATGTGTAGGAAAATAGATTGTAATTAATTCAACATAGAACAGATGTGAAATGAGACAATCCCACGATAAGCTTTTCGTTCAAAGCGCAAAACAAAGGATTATTTTTATTCGTCAATGCGATATTGGCAAAGATCACATTCTTTCACTGAGAAATGTATGTCACAAATATAAGCTCTATGGACAAAAACCATTGCCTTAAATATTGATCATATATTCTCATAAAAAACACTTCATGCTTCAAGTCTTACATGGGTTATAACCACCCCAAAAAACGTTATTTGAGGATCTAATTTAATATGAACAACATCTACTTATCATTATAAATCAATGTTTATCTGTAAAGATAAGAAAATGAGGAGGCCGTAGGTGGATCTTACAGACAAGTTTTAGACTGTTTACAGATTGGGGCGCTGATTAAAAACTTCATCCTTAAAGGGACAAAGGATGCTCAAAAAATAAAACCAGCTCTTTGCTGGTTTTATCAAAATATCTGGTTATGATGAAAGGAGTGTATTATGCAGCGTAGACAGCTTTGCTATCTTCATCTGTTTCTTCTCTCTCAGTTTTAAATTCACGTTTTGGCTTGTTGGAGAGATGCATTTCTATGAGATTGATCGCTTCTGTTTCAGAAATACTATTAATAACCGCAATTTCGCGGGCCATTCTTTCAAGAGCAGCAGTATAAAGTTGACGTTCAGAGTAGGATTGTTCAGGCTGTAGGTTAGAGCGGAAAAGATCACGGACCACTTCGGCGATGCAAATAAGATCTCCTGAGTTGATTTTAGCATCATATTCTTGTGCACGGCGTGACCACATGGTTCGTTTAACACGTGCTTTCCCATGTAAGATTTTTAAGGCGCGTTCAACGGAATCACCAGCAGATAATTTACGCATTCCAACAGAAAGGGCTTTTGCAATGGGGACTTTGACATCCATTTTATCTTTCGCAAAATGAATGACAAAAAGTTTTAATTTGTGTCCTGCAACTTCCTGATCTTCAATCGCTATAATCTGTCCTACTCCATGCGTAGGGTAAACGATATATTCAGAGGTTGCAAATTCTTTAGTCTTGGAGGACGTTCCATGTTGGGATGCCATATTTTAGTTTACTCCCTTATGATCAACAAATGTATCGGAAAACAGGTTATAAACCTGAGGGTTGAGTTTTCTTTAGCCAAGTATATTGTATCAATTAAGTGAGCATAAAAGCCGCATACTTTTAAATCCAACGAAAATACATCGCTTTACTACAAAAAGTAAAGAAAAATACTTAGAAAGATGATCATGTTAAAATAACACTAACATCAAATATCAAAAGAATCAATCATTTCGCTTAAGGATTTTTTTATTTTTACGAGAAAAGTCTTTCAATTGTTGAAAGAAGGAGCTGTACACTGTATCATTACTACTCGCCACTTCCTGGATTTTCTGAAAAATACTTTTCTAATTTGTTTGGAACGCCATCCATTTCTTTTGCTTGAGGAAGAGGGTCTTTGCGGGACGTTAAATTAGGCCATTTGTTCGCATATTTAAGATTAAGTTCTAACCACTTTTCGAGCCCTGGTTCGGTGTCAGGGATAATGGCTTCCGCCGGACATTCCGGCACGCACACACCACAATCGATACATTCATCAGGGTGAATGACAAGCATATTTTCACCTTCATAAAAACAATCGACAGGGCAAACTTCAACGCAATCAGTATATTTGCAATGAATGCAATTATCAGTTACTACATGAGTCAATATCTACCTCCATTTATTATTTTAGTGATCTTTGGAGGAAAGTGCTTCTGTATCTTTATTACTTACAAGTTTATTACGTAGCACAGCTAATTTTGCAAAAGGTGAATCAGGATTAGGGATCTTTTCTTTTTGAAAAGGTTTATGATTCGCACGTTTGCCTTGGGATTTGTGGAACTTATGAGAACGTTTTGTTTGTAATGGTACTTCGTGAGGAGAACTTTCATTCCTGTTTTCTCCTTTTTCTACAGCGCTCTTCGGTTTATTTTGCCACTTATTTCCAGATTTATCACGTTTTTTTTGTGCGTTGTGGTGAAATTGATGCTTATAATGCCATAATAAAACAACCTTATCTTCCGTTGCTGGGAAGGGAGGCTTGGCAAAATTTCCAACAGGTTCAGCTGTTGGTAAACGATAGGTGTGATTGGTGTGATTTCCAACACAAGAGGATGAAAGGTTAGAAGATGAAGTCCTCTTTTCTTCTTGTGTTGTTTCTGAAATACTGATTGTTTGCCATTGGCTGCCAACGCATTCTGCTGCAGAAACATCTTGCGTTGTTCCATTGATAGGGGAAGAGGCTTTATGTGTAAGGAGATTTTGTTCAAAAACAACATTGCTTATGCTGCACGATTGATAGCCAAGTCCTTTGAGGATTTCTTCCATATCATTTCCATTGGCTCCAAGAATGGACATCATGGCTGGTGTAATAAAAAAACTTTTGCCGTCATAGGCACCATCGGGTTTGGGAGTACTTCCTTGTTTCCAATGAAGAGCAAGGCGGATAAGATTGGCAAGACGTTCTAAAATATCAATTCGTACTGCACGTTGTCCTAAAATTCGGTAACCGGCTAATTGATAAAATTGGCGGTTATAGGTAGGGTCAATAATCAAAGAGGTTCGACCAGCAGATAATGCTGCAAAAATTTCACCCAAACCAGTTTGGTCTTGTCCCACATTTTGAAGATTCCACAGGAGGGTAATGGCTTGGACGGGAGCGGGTTTAAGCATTCCTGCAACATAGATATGAAAAGCGCCAAAACGTACGCCTAGACGACGAAGCACGGCACGTGATTCTTGCGCAAGGCTTTTGACAATGTCTAAAACTTCACGGCGTGGTAAAATCCCTAAAGAGTTAACCAGTTGTAAGGCAAGACTGTTTGTTGAATCTGTCAAATTATCAGCATGGCGCAAATCAAACAGGGGTTTTAAAGTTGTTTCAAAATGAAAGGTTACAAAGCGCTCTAATCGTTTCATAACATTATCGCGGGATTCTCCCGTGAGTTGTGCATCTGCTAAAACTATTAGTTTTGGTTTGAAAAAATCTTCTGTTGCTATAAGTTGTCCTACCGGTTGACCAATCCAGCGCACAATTCCATCAGAACTAAGAGTAAGATCTCCATTTGCACAAGCACAAAAACGTGTTGCGCGTTTGGAAAAAGCAAGAATCAAATCTTCATTCTTTGTTTCTGTCGAAATTTGATTCTCAGTCGTTTGATCAGGATTGTTTTTGTTGGCATAAAAACGAAAACCTTCAAATTTACCTCTTCCGTGTTTTTCAATGAGAATATCATCCTGAAGAATCTCATTCTGTTGAACAATCTTGCTATCCATGATCATTTTCTTTCTCAGTGCGACACTGGTAAAAAGCTTTGTGCGACGATTTCATAATGCTGTTATTTCTTTACACGTTTGTTGCGTTTGCTTCAATCACTCTTGTCGTTTTTTGCTGTTTCTTTTTGCGCCTTTAAAACTTAGATGATTCTTTTTTATTCAGTTTGCATTCAGTTAGGATGCTTTAATATTTGTAAATTACACTTATTGGTTGTGTTGTAAAGCTGAAAACATAAATAAATTTCTCAATTGAAAAGGAAACGGAATCGGTCATCAAAAAAAACAACATTTGTTTTGTCTGATCATTTTTTTTGCTGTTTTGTCATGAAAAGTGAAGAGAAAGTTTTTTCAAACATTTCATAGGCTAAAGGGCGTGTTGCAAAGGCGTTTTAGAGGTGAAACTATATCTTATAACAAGAAGTTTTACCATAACAATAAAAAAACAATTGCGATTATAAAATTACACGCTAAAGTAGTATTAGCATAAGTGAACAACTTTTGCGTTCTTTTAAAAAGAGAACAATGATGTCGTTGCCAAATCAATTTTGATAATTTTAATCGCAAGGGGTTATTATGGGTAATCTTTCAAATGCTGTTTATAAAAGCAGCAAAAATTATAGCGATGCAGAC
>NZ_JBHIQG010000147.1:0-5853 GCF_042196425.1 Bartonella sp. AD328YNZD
CAAGATAATAGTTTTCATCAGATTCGCGTTCCTTATGCAGAACCAGTGGGAGATTTTGCTAAGCAAGCTTTAGCAGAAATTAAAGCAGCGCATCGCAAACGTCGTGTTTCATCTGCTAAATCTTTTGAACTTGAAGAAACAAAAAATAATACACAAGCTCTAGGTATACAACAACAGAGTGAATCTAAAAAAAATGATACAAGTATTAAACCTAAAAAACGTAAAACACGTTCTTCAAAAGTAATAGAAAATCAACTTTCTTTAGAGAATGATCAAAATATTGCAGAACAAAAATCTCTTGAAGAAAAACCTACAACCAGTTCGGTGCGTAAAACTAAAACAAAAAAAGCAGACAAATCTATTCATGAGGTAGAAGATAAAGCTCTTGAAAAGAGTAAAAAATCAACACGTGGAACACGTAAAAAATCATCTTCTAAAGAGACAACGCAAGTACAAAAAATATTAGAGCAAGAAACTGTAATCGAGATGGAGGAAATTATCGAAACCTCTCCTTCCCAAATTGAAGAAACAATTAATCAACCCGTTGTTATTTCATCAACGCCTAATGATTCTTCCAAAACTGAACGTATTGGTTGGTGGAAACGCAGAATTCTTTCGAAAAATTAAGGATTTTAAAAAACCGCCACAGAAAACTGTGGCGGTTCAAATAAACAATTATAGAAAACGTTTTGACCAAATTTTATGGTGTGGTTTTATTACTTTTGTTTTGCTTTTTCTTGCTCAGCACGCATACGCTCTTCAATTTCTTTTTGTTTTGATTGAATAGCTTGCTGCAGCTTTATTTGTTCTTGTTGAAAATCTTTTTCTTCCATACCAGGACCGGTATAGGCTGCTGTAAATCCATTCAGAGAAAATTCAATAGGATTAGCTGAACCACGGAAATTAACTGTGGTTACAACCATTTTTGTACCACTTTTCATAGCTGCTATAAGCTTATCATCTAAAACATCATTGGCAATACAACTTGGTCCATTACAAATCACATAAGGGATTTTTTTAGAGAAATCATCACCAATTTTAATATGAACACCTTCTGGCAAAAAACGACCTGTCGGCACTTGAATGCCTATACGTTTTTCATTTTGCTTCCCTTTTATTTCAACAAGATTAAAAGCCGTTAAAGGTTGTCCCGTATTCGATAATACAGTATTCATTGTATTACAAATATCAACATCATGCTGCTTACTGCAAACTTTGTACCAACCTTGTGATAAAGTTTGCGCATTTGCAGAAATACCAGCTATAAGAAAAAGGGCAGCGGCTCCAACTAATACTGAAACAGCAGAATAAACATTTTTATGCGACATGATTAAGTTAATCCTTTCAACGCGCTTTTAAGTAACTTCAAAAAAATATTCAATATAATTCCAACTTAATTTATTAACTTATAATGAAATAACAATTAATTTTACTATTTTTACTTCAATATAAAAAAAAAAGTCAAATTTAGAGAAAAAATACGACGAGCCATTCTAATTTTATACACTCATATCATTTCCCCTCTTCATCACATTGGTATTTGATGCAATCTATCCATAAAACACCTCTGTGCATTTAAACTAAGATTACACAAACGAATCAATATTGCAATATTAATTAAAATAAACTCTAATACTACTCTAAAAAACTTACTAATTAAACTTTTTACATTTATTACTCTTCGTGTTAAGCTCATAGAACCTTAGAAACAGGTGTTGCAATGCATGAAGCTCCAAAATATCAGATAAATTTTACTGTTTTCCTTATGTGCCTTGTATGATACACAAAAACAAAATCATCTATGATATTATTGAAACATTTGATGAATTAAACCACTGATTGTCTAAAAATTCTGCCCTTGTTTACAAAACAATGGTGATACGCTTTTGTAATAAAAAATTTTATATTCTATAGCGTTTAACTAAACAGTTTAGTTTAAAAATACGCTACTAAAGAAGCGTTTTTTCTTAATTAAACAACACATTTTCTTAGAGAAAAAATCTATGACTGCTGAAAATATTTTATTTATAATAAACTTCCTTAAAATATAATAACATATTAATTTATAATAATAATTTATCTTTTTTCTATATTGTGTGAAAGATCCTAATAGCGCGAATCTCTCTTATTATTGAATCAATAAAATTTCTCCACTTGTACATCATAAGCGGAATTAGTTTTATAGATAAAACTACTAAACAAAAGAATAAAAATACCCCCTATGAATTATCTTACGTGCCCAAAGCCATAATAAATTTATGCTCATATATTAAACACCCATTATTGTACCTCTGTACAAATATCATCTCTCAGCTTTACAACGTGAATAAAAATATAGCTTTTATCAATTTATTTTAAGTTATTTCTCAAATAAAAGAAGCTGCTAAATTGTAAATTCTTTTCATCTTTCAGAACATCAAAGATATAAATCGTTAATGATTTAAGTTTTAAAAAAAATGAATTCAAAATATCATTTTGTTTCTGTATATAACACAACTTAGAGCTATAAATATTTCTCTTATCGTATTAATGAAACAAGATTTATGATATGAGATGTATCGTCATTAAAATAATTAATCAGATAAAAATAAAAAACTACAAACACAAAAAATTATGCATAAAAAGAAAACATAAAAAAGATATATGAGTTTATTATTTAATATATATTAAATCTTATATGATAATAACAATATATAATATCTTATATACATAAAATTACTTTATTATAAATTAATATTAAAAACAAAAAATTAAAATATATTTTACTAACATATTTTAAATATTATTTATTATATAATCTTAATTTATCTGTATTTATATGAGAAAATTTTTAATTGGATATTCTTATGGCATTATTTTTTATGAATTTTCTAAATTATACTGTTAAGAAAAATTAAGTATTTTTCTATTTTGAATATAATTCAACATAAATCAAACAATACTTTTTAATTGAATAATTCTTTAACATGAGAACGCATACGATCTATAATATTCTTTTTCTTGTTTGGCAGCATTATATTATGTACTTCTTTAATCGTTCTACAAAGCTCAGGTGCATTTTTAACAAACCAATTATCTTTTGTAAGACTATTTTTTATATCGTCAAATATTTGTTTTTCATAACTATAAGAGCCATCTGTTAGTAATTCTTTAATATCCCTGACTAAACTAGGACTTATTGAATTATTTGCGCCTTTAGCCTAACTAAAATCTTTATCTTTCCAATCAAAATCTTTGCGCAAAATAGCACCTATATCACTCTGCAATATATCCGCTAACGTGTTGCAAGCAATAATAAACATGAGATAATTTTTCATTATCTCATCATCACCTCCACTTTTCTCATTCATTCCCCATTCATTAAACATTTGAGTTTTTTTTAAATAATCTTTTGTTTTAATCAACTTTTCTTCATACTCCCCTACTTCGTACTCTCTCGCTATATGTATTCTAAAGATAATTTTTTGTTTTTTTTCAGCTAGATCCTGTAATTTCGAACCAAGATTATAATATTCATTCTTCAGAGTTTTCAGTTTTTTGTATAGCTTATTCCGTTCCTGCAAACGCTCATAGTACTCTGCTTTAGAAATATTTTTTTCCCAAATGTTCAAATGAGACATACTTTCTTCAATAAATTGTATGCTCTCTTTAATATTCTTTCTTTTGTTTTTTAAATGTTGGTATTGTTCATCAGAAGATAACTCAGCGTGAGCGTTTTTTACGCCATATATCAAAGTGAGTAATAAAAAAACGATAGTTAGACACTTTTGTAATGAAGAAAGCATGTTATCTTTACCAAATTTTTTCTTTCTAAAAAATTTACAAAAGCTTATTAGCTTATTATATGATAAGTGCTACTTATTGGAGTTAAACAATCTAATCTATTTTCTTAATTATATCAATACGTGTATAATAAAAACCAAATAAATATATAAATGGTTCTTTATTATAAACTTAAATTTTATTCTTATATAAAAATAAGTAATAGTTCTGAAATAATAAAGATATTTTTTAAACAGAATGTTGTTCTGCCATTTCGACAAGCTGTGTCATAATATTCGCTGCTCCAACAAGCCTTTCATCCGCTGTGGACCAATCACGAATAAGAGCGATACTTTGATCTGGACGAATTTTTGCCATCGAACCTTGTTTTCCAACCCACTGAACAAGAGCAACACTATTTGCGAAATAGTTATTACGAAACTGTATAACAATCCCCTTTGGTCCTGTATCTAATTTCTCTACATGCGCTTTTCGACACAATGTTTTGATATAAAAGACTTTAAGAAGGTGTTGAACCTCAATGGGTAAAGGACCAAAGCGATCAATTAACTCCGCTGCAAATTCATCAATTTGTTCTAAATCATCAAGTTCTGTTAAACGACGATAAAGTCCCATACGTAATGATAAGTCAGGCACGAAACTTTCTGGTATCATCACTGTTGTACCAAGAGAAATTTGAGGAGACCATTGCTTATCTTCATTTAGCTCTCCATCTTTTAATTCAGCAATAGCTTCTTCAAGCATTTTTTGATAGAGTTCAAATCCAACTTCTTTGATATGCCCCGATTGCTCTTCACCTAAAAAATTGCCTGAACCGCGGATATCCATGTCATGGCTTGCTAATTGAAAACCAGCCCCTAAGGTGTCAAGAGATTGTAAAACTTTAAGACGGCGATCGGCAGCAGCTGTTAAGACTTTACCAGCAGGAAATGTAAAGAGAGCATAAGCACGTTGTTTTGAACGCCCTACCCTACCACGTAACTGATAAAGGGCAGAAAGGCCAAACATCTCAGCACGATGCACAATTAGAGTATTGGCTGTTGGAATATCAAGCCCCGATTCAATAATGGTTGTTGAGAGTAGCACATCATATTGCCCATCATAAAATGCATTCATGATATCATCAAGTTGTCCAGCCGGCATTTGTCCATGAGCCACAACGAATTTCAGTTCTGGCACATGTGTTTTGAGATATTCTTCTACAAAAGCCAGATCAGAAATACGAGGACAAACATAGAAACTTTGTCCACCACGATAATATTCTCGAAGCAGGGTCTCTCGTATAACAAGTGCATCAAATGGTGAAATAAAAGTACGAACCGCCATTCTATCAATGGGGGGGGTTGTTATCAATGAAAGTTCACGTACACCCGATAAAGCTAACCCTAAAGTGCGTGGTATGGGAGTTGCTGAAAGTGTGAGAACATGAATATCACTTTTAAGCTCTTTTAAACGCTCTTTGTGTTTGACACCAAAATGCTGTTCCTCATCAATGATAAGAAGGCCTAACCGTAAAAAATTAACTGCACCACTTAATAATGCATGGGTTCCAATGACAATATCGATTGTACCATCTGAAACACCTTTTTTTACTCGTGCAAGTTCTTTCGCTTTTACAAGCCTCGAAGCATGTCCAATTTTAACTGGTAATCCTTGAAAACGCGAAATAAATGTTTTGTAATGTTGACGTGAAAGCAAAGTTGTTGGTACAACAACCGCAACCTGATATCCATTTAATGCTGCAACAAAAGCACTTCGAATGGCTACTTCAGTTTTTCCAAAACCAACATCACCGCATATCAAGCGATCCATCGGCTTGCCTGAGGCTAGATCATCCAGAACAGCATCAATTGCATTCATTTGATCTTCCGTTTCTTCATAGGGAAAGCAAGCAACAAACTCATCAAATGGTCCAATTGGTGGAAGTAAAGCAGGCGCAGCACGAGTCATACGCTCTGCAGCTATACGGATTAATTGCCCTGCCATTTCCAATAAATGTTTTTTAAGCCGCGCTTTACGTGCTTGCCAAGCAACACCCCCTAATTTATCTAAAGTTACCTCTGTTCCTTC
>NZ_JBHIQG010000148.1:0-5845 GCF_042196425.1 Bartonella sp. AD328YNZD
TACTGGTTTTGGGATCCTGTTGAAAATGTTTCGTTTATGCCTTGGCTTTCAGGAACAGCTCTTTTACATTCTATTCTCGTTCTCGAAAAACGAGAAATATTAAAAAGTTGGACTTTATTTTTGGCGCTGCTAACTTTTTCTCTTTCTTTAATGGGAACTTTTCTTGTTCGTTCGGGACTTTTAGTTTCTGTTCATAGCTTTGCTATTGATCCAGCACGGGGGCAGGCAATTCTTGCACTTTTATTTTTCTTTACGGGAGTGTCTTTTCTTCTTTTTGCTTTGCGTATCCCTATTTTTAAAACAGAAAGATTTTTTCAACCAATTTCGCGTGAAGGATTTATTGTTTTAAATAACTTGTTATTCATAACAATAACAGCAACCGTATTGATTGGTACGCTCTATCCTTATTTTATTGAGATGTTCACAGGGCAAAAAATTTCTGTAGGAGCTGCTTTTTTTAATCTTACCTGTGGACCGCTCATGCTTTTGCTGTTGTTGTTTGTTCCATTTGGGTCAATGATGGCATGGAAACGCGGTGATTTTCTCGCAGTTTTTGAACGGTTGTGGTTTGTTTTTGTATTGGTTAGTATCATCTGTTTTATAACATTTTACGCGATATCGTTGCATGATATTTTTGCAGTTTTAGGCATTGGGCTTTCAGCATTTGTTTTTTTAGGCAGTTTAGCAAATCTGTGGGGAAAGAGTGGATATGGCAAGACAAATTTTTCAGTATGCGTGAAGAGATTTTTGCGATTGCCATGGTCTGTTTTTGGTGCTGCAATGGCACATATGGGATTAGGCGTTACATTATTTGGCATTGTTTGTGTGGCCAATTTGGGGCAAGAACGTATTTTAACCATGAATATAGGAGATAGGGTGACAATAGCGGATAAAACTCTTTATTTTGATGCAGTGCATGATGGTGTTGGTTCAAATTATTCGGCAATGGAGTTTTATTTTAAAGTATATGAAAATAAAAATATTGTTGGTTATGTAACAGCCTCAAAGCGATTTTATTCAAGTCAAAATACATCAACAACGGAAGTTGGTCTTCAAAATCATGGCTTATCGCAGCTCTATATTGTACCGGGACATATCGATAATCGGGGTCTTGTTGTGCACATATGGTGGAAGCCTTATGTAATATGTATTTGGTTAGGGGCTTTCATAATGGCTATGGGAGGATGTCTTTCTCTTCTGGGGTATTGGTTTCGCATTGGCGTGTACCACAGGGTGCTGCGTGCTTTAAATTTGGGGAGAAGACATTGAGATGAAAAAATTTTATTGGATTTTATTTTTTTTAATGGCAGCGTACCCTTTTCGATTAGCTACAGCAGTAGAGCCGGATGAGATTTTAAAGGATACAACTCTTGAAGCGCGCGCACGAGATATTTCATCGCGTTTGCGTTGTCCTGTTTGCCAAAATCAATCAATTGATGATTCAGATGCTGCTTTAGCACGTGATTTACGGCTTTTCGTTCGGGAAAGATTAAAAATGGGGTATAGCAATCAGCAAGTCATTGACTTTCTTGTTGAACG
Source organism: Bartonella sp. AD328YNZD (assembly GCF_042196425.1). Lineage (NCBI taxonomy): Bacteria > Pseudomonadati > Pseudomonadota > Alphaproteobacteria > Hyphomicrobiales > Bartonellaceae > Bartonella > Bartonella sp. AD328YNZD. Next base: position 1,540 of record NZ_JBHIQG010000148.1, read on the forward strand.
ATATGGTGAATTTATTCTCTTGAAACCACCCTTAAATAAAACAACTTGGTTTTTATGGTTTTCGCCTTTGATAATTATCATCATTGGTGTCAGTGTCATATTTTTCCAGTTAAGACGGTATAATCGTGAAAAAATAATGGATTATGTGAATGAAAAAGAACAATCAAAAATGCCATTGCATTAAAAATGATGTACATATAAAGAAAAAATTCAGATTATCTGCAATGAACATTCAACCTTATTGTATTATATTGGGGAATACTGAAACCTTACAAAATTTTAATAATTTAGACACAAAACGGTAAGGTCTGGTATTTTATAAGTTATCAAAATTGGGATAAAGGAATGATTGAATAGGAGCATAGAATAAATGTTAAAAAAAACATTCTTTAAAACATTTGTTGCAGTAAGTTTTTCCGCAGTATTGGAGAGTGCACTGTTTTTTAGTGGATGTACATCAAGCTTGTGGACGACAAAAGCTCATGCAAGTTCTGTATTGACTTCGTTAATACCACAACAGGGATTTGCAGATATCGTTGCTCAAGTGAAGCCGGCAGTTGTTGCAGTACAAGTAAAGAGCAATAAAAAGAAAAAAGATTGGTTCTTTAGCAACTTTTTTAGTGGTCCGGGTATTGATCAATTACCAGATCAACACCCTTTGAAAAGGCTTTTTAAAGAGTTTTATGATCTTGATAAACCTAAAAATAATTTTCCCAATCATTCGCAGCGACTCCGCCCTGTCGCTTTTGGATCGGGTTTTTTTATTTCGTCTGATGGTTACATTGTGACCAATGATCATGTAATTTCAGAGGGAACAAGTTATTCTGTTGTTCTTGATGATGGTACAAAATTGAATGCAAAGCTCATTGGGAAAGACCCCAAAACCGACCTTGCCGTACTAAAAGTAAATGATAACAGGAAATTTTCCTATGTTGATTTTGGAGATGATTCAAAGCTTCGTGTTGGAGATTGGGTTGTTGCCATTGGAAATCCATTTGACCTTGGTGGAACTGTAACAGCAGGGATTGTTTCAGCGCGCGGACGTGATATTGGCACGGGTGTCTATGATGATTTTATTCAGATTGATGCTGCTGTTAATAGAGGAAACTCTGGTGGACCAACCTTTGATCTTAATGGAAAAGTTGTTGGGGTTAATACAGCAATTTTTTCTCCTTCTGGAGGAAACGTTGGGATAGCTTTTGCTATTCCGGCAACGACTGTCAAACAGGTTGTACAGCAACTTATCGAAAAAGGTTCAGTTCAGCGTGGTTGGTTAGGCGTTCAGATTCAGCCGGTAACAAAGGAGATTTCTGATTCAATAGGTCTAAAAGAAGCAAAAGGCGCTTTGGTTACTGATCCGTTAAAAGGACCAGCAGAAAAGGCTGGTATTAAGGCTGGTGATGTCATTATTTCAGTGAATAATGAAAAGGTTGCCGATGCGCGTGAGTTAGCGAGACGTATTGCAAATATTAAACCAGGAGAAACGGTTGATATAGGGATTTGGAGATCAGGTAAAGAGAAGAATATCAAAGTCAAACTTGCTTCAATGTCTGAAGATGAAAGTAAGGAAGAGGGTTCAAAATATTCAAGTGGACGCGGTGATTTAGATGAAACATTGGAAGATTATGGTTTGATTGTTATTCCTTCTGATGATGGTGTAGGGTTGGTTGTAACCGATGTAGATTCCGATTCAGATGCAGCAGATAAAGGGATACGCCCTGGTGATATCATTGTGACAGTGAATAATAAACCGGTTAAACGAGTCTCTGATATTATTAGCACAATCGAAAATGCTCAGCAGTTAGGACGAAAAGCTATACTCTTACAAGTGCGAACAAATGATCAAAATCGTTTTGTTGCTCTTCCAATTTTCAAAAAATAAAGCTTTGGTTTTAGGACAAATGTTTATTAAAATTTGTCCTAAAACACACTAAAATAATGGAGATGCGTTTTATGAAGATACTCGTTATTGAAGATGATCATGAGACGGGGCGTTATCTCGAAAAAGCTTTTTTGGAAGTAGGGCATTCTGTTGATGTGGCTTATGATGGAGATACGGGATATACTCTAGCGACCACGGAAAATTATGACGTTATGGTTATTGATCGAATGCTTTTGCATCGCGATGGTCTTTCTATTATTGCTGAATTGCGTGCTAAAGGCAATGAAACACCGGTTCTTATTCTGTCGGCATTAGGGCAAGTTAATGATCGTGTCACGGGGTTGCGTGCAGGGGGAGATGATTATTTGACAAAGCCTTATGCTTTTTCTGAACTTCTTGCGCGTGTTGAAGTGTTACAACGGCGGAAGAATCCTAAAGAAGCAGAAACTGTTTATTGCGTAAGTAATCTCGAGCTTGATCGGTTGGCACATACAGTAAAACGGGGAGATAGAAACATCCTATTGCAACCGCGAGAGTTTCGTTTACTTGAATATTTAATGCGATATGCGGGGCAAGTTGTTACACGCACTATGCTTTTGGAAAATGTTTGGGATTACCATTTTGATCCACAAACAAATGTTATTGATGTTCATATATCCCGTTTGAGAGCCAAAATTGAAAAAGATTTTGATGTTCCACTTCTCCATACCGTACGTGGAGCTGGATATATGCTGAAAGCGCCAGATAATAAAGCATGAATCGTTTGATTAATATAATGCGCACGACAGCGTTAAGGCTTTCAGCACTTTATATTTTATTGTTTGGATTGGTAGCAACAGGGCTTTCTATTTATATGACAGCCTTTTCTGTTTCATTGTTAACAAAGCAAACTGAAAAGGCTTTACATGAAGAATTAAAGTATATTGAAAATGCTTATAATTATGGGGGGCTATCTTTATTAATGCGCACTATTAATTATCGTTCAAGACAACCAGGTGCATTTCTTTATCTTGTCACGGATCCTATGGGGCGTATTTTAGCAGGAAATGTCGCACGTATTGAATTAGGCCTTTTGAATCAGAGCGGTTTTATTTCTACCTCTTTTTTGTATTCCCGTTTTGGAGAACCTGGCAAAACAAGTGAACATCGCGCTTTGGCAGTTGTTGTTGATTTGCCTAATGCTATGAAGATTCTTATCGGACGCGATTTGGATGAGCCAGAACGTTTTGCGGCGGTTATTCATAAAGCTGTAATCATTGCACTTGCTGCAATGGTTGGGGGGGCTTTACTCATATGGTTTTTTGTTGGCAGGAGGGCTTTACAAAGGATTGATCACGTAACGGCTGCATCACAGCGTTTGATGAATGGTGATTTCAGTGGGCGTTTACCTGTTTCTGGAGTAGGGGATGAGTTTGATCGACTGTCAACTAATCTTAATGTTATGTTAGATCGCATTGAAGAGTTAAATATTGGTTTGCGTCAAGTATCAGATAATATTGCTCATGATCTAAAAACACCGTTAACACGCCTTAGAAATCGTGCTGAAGAGGCGCTTTCAGGAAATAAAACAAAGCTTGAATATCGTCAGGTACTTGATAGTGTTATTGCTGAATCAGATCAACTTATTCGTACATTTAATGCAATTTTAATGATTTCACGCATTGAAGCGAGCAGTGCAATTGAGCATCTTGAGATGATGAATATGAAATTGATCCTTGAAGATGCTATTGAACTTTACGAACCTTTTGCTGAAGAGTCAGGTGTTTTACTTCAGTTGGGGGATATATTTGATAAAGAGCTTAAATTGAATCGTGAGCTTGTTGCGCAATCAATTTTTAATCTTATAGATAATGCGATTAAATATGCGCCTAAAGGTGGAAGGAAAGCAAAAGTTTGCTTATCAATGGAATATCGTGATGAACATTTATTAGTTGTTGTGAGCGACAATGGACCAGGAATAGCAGAGGATAAACGTGAAAAAGTAACAGAACGATTTGTTCGTCTTGAAGAAAGTCGTACACAAGCTGGTTTTGGGATTGGTTTAAGTATAGCAAAAGCAGTTATGAAGCTTCATGGCGGTGAATTGTTACTTGAAGATGCAAATCCAGGGCTCAGGGCTGTTTTGTTATTTCCTTAAAGATATTTTTCTTCATTTTTCTCTTTTCATATGTAACAACTATTTTAAAAGTATAATGCAATAGAAAGGAAGAAAAAATGCTTTTCAAGGGAGCACAGACGAAACAAGCTTTTTTAAAAACACCGCTTCTTTCTTTATGCCCTCTCGATAAAAGTAGTTCCCAATGGCTAAAAGATATGGAAGAACAAGCAAGGAAAGAAGGTTTAGAACCGCTTGTTTCCATCATTTCAGAGAGTGGAACGCAGATTGATTTTATCAGTTCGGTTATGACCTTATCTCCTTTTTTG
>NZ_JBHIQG010000149.1:0-5845 GCF_042196425.1 Bartonella sp. AD328YNZD
ATGGGTTACGTGAAACATTTGATATGTTTGGTATACCAGTTCGCATATCATTACGAGCCTCTGATAATCCTTTTGCGGCACGTTCCAAGAAGAAATGATAGCGCTTTAATTTTTTAAATGAAAGAAATCTCTACTGCAGAAGCTTAGAAATAAGCTTTTTGATGATCTATTGCGTTCTAAATATAAAAATGAATTAATAACCTCAACAGACAATAATCTTCCTGTTCATAAAAGAAAAAAATTCTTTATTTGCTAAAGTCTTGATTTATCAATAATCATTTATCATGAACGCTATTAATCTGCCCTATCTTTACGCTTATAGAGTAACAAGTTGGTACCATCACATACTTTGCAAGCTCCCAATATTGTTACAGCTCTTGAATTAAGACGATTCATAAAAGGCATTTTTTCTCCTTTCTTCTATGTTTTTATCCACACGCTAATCCTGCTTGTAACATACAAACGAATGGTTTTGATTGATTCAAGGTAAACAGATTTGGAATGAGAGAATCTTAAGATATTCGGAATTCTTATTTAAAATGAATTATCTTGATAAATCAGTATATTGCTATTAAATAAAGTTCTCTCATTTTAATTATCTCTTGATAAAATTATTTATTCGCATGTTATAAGAATAGTTTAATAGGGGGAGTATTTAAGAAAGAGCACACGATTCTCTTAATGGGTTATTTAAATGAAAGAATAGATGCAATATGAGGGTGGGGAAATATAACTATGTGCTCGTTTGAAAAGAAACATTAAATTATCTTTTCATAAAAATAAAGGGTGTGAATAAGCGCTTTTGCTTGCGATAGTTTGTCTAAATAAAAAGCAAAAATACCTGCTGAATCTATCAATATTCAATTATAAAGGGTAAGATTCAACAAGTGGATTAAATTGTATAAAGCGATATGGTGATCGTATTCAAATATTATGTGTTCTATTGGTCTGAGCTATTTAGAATCATAGATTTATTAAGGTCTCGTATTTAAAGAAAGCTCTCTTAATGCCTTCAGGTTCATTTCATGATGATGTCCGTAATGGTATATGTAAAATACCTTGCGAGTAGGTTCATATAAAATCCGCAGAGTATTCTCATTTTCATTAAAATAATAAAGTGTGAGTTTATTTAAATAAAAGACGTAAGCCAACGCCACCATACTGTTTTCCAGCTTTCAATGTTGTACCCATCCTCGTTTTTAAAGAGAGCATAAAAGGCATATTTTCAATCATTTTTAATCACATCCCCCCTGCTTGTGATGTAAAAACAAATAGTTTTGATTGATGTAATATGAACAAGCTTGAAATGTAAAGAATCTTACGACATTCGGCATTCTTAATTTAATATAAAAAATGATAATTTATCCCTATAAATCAAAGCATTATTAAATTTAGAATACTAAACATGAACACACTTGCACATAATCATTCTAGCTTGCAAACAAATGTGATGCTGTTTTGCTTTCCCTCAAAATCATAATTATTGATATCACTTATAATATTTTGAATGTATATGAATTCATCTCCACAAAACAGATAAAATATACCGTATAATACTTTAATAAGATAATTATAAACATCATTGAAACAGTATTCTTGGTAACATAATATACTAAACATATATTCACTGAATGTGCATCAATTGCGTAGGCTTTACTCATCATGGGTTAATGAAAATGGCTATTAATGAAATTCTTACACTTTTTGGGCTCAAGGTATTGATTTATAATGATAGTTTATAATTTTTCGATTTGAATAAGAACTCTGAGTATTAAGATATTTTTACGCATTCATATTGAATTAATCAAAACTATTTGTTTTTACTTCACAAGAAGGGGGGATGTGAGTAAAAATGATTGAAAATATGCTTTTTATGCTTTCTTTAAAAACGAGGATGGGTACAACATTGAAAGATGGGAAACATAGTATGATGGTATCGGGTTACACATTTTGTTAAGCATAAAGATGATGGCTTTATGAGTTTTATATTATTCATGGGAACTTTTTATTATACATTTACGGGTGCTATTATGGAATCGATTTAGGTCCCTAAAAATATCTTTATCAAAAATTGAAAAATACGTTAATTTATGCGATAAAATTTATACGGTAAATTGTGATAGATTGCTTTTAGGATCTTGACGAATAAATTCAGGAACAATATGATACGCACGGTTTTATGAGATGCATTTTTCTTTGCTTTTGATTAAGGAGCCGATGATGGCGATGGGCGAAAAACCCGTTATAAGCTTCAAGGAGGCTGAAGAGAAAAAGCAAGAAGAGTGTTTTCATTCAGAGGATTTGGAATGTCGTAGTAAGAATTTAAGCGTGGCTTTAATGCACAGGCTTGCACTAAAGAAGCGGCAAGGTAAGGATAAGCGGGAGAAATCACAAGGAAAGATGGCAGATGCTATTAGACTTTCCAGTGAGTTTTTAGCAAGTATTATAGTTGGTGTTGTTTTAGGGGTGGGGTTTGATAAGTTAGTAGATTCATGGCCATGGGGATTGATATTTTTTCTCTTCCTTGGATTTGCTGCTGGTGTATTGAGTATTCTTCGGTCTGTGGGGTATGTTTCCTCCAGCCAATTAGGGAAAAAAGGCGTATTGCGCCAAGATGAACAAAATAAAGGGACCAATGAAAGGTCCGATAAATGAGGTTGAAGTGACAGCGCACGCTCCAGATCCTATTCATCAGTTTGAGGTTTCTCGGCTGATTAAGATTTCCATAGGAAATATGGATTTATCGTTTACGAATGTGTCATTGTTTACAGTTATAACGGTTGTTGTGACGTCTATTTTTCTCTTCATTTCATCCTCAAGTCGTGGATTGGTTCCAACGCGGATGCAGTCTCTTTCAGAAATGGCCTATGAGTTTGTAGCATCAACTCTGCGGGAATCATCTGGCGTGCAGGGAATGCAGTTTTTTCCTTTAGTTTTTTCTTTGTTTACTTTTATTTTGGTTGCTAACTTTATTGGTCTTTTCCCCTATTTTTATACGGTTACATCTCAGATCATGATTACGTTTTCGTTAGCAATGGTGGTGATTTTGACGGTGATTGGGTATGGCTTTTATAAGCATGGGATCAGTTTTTTGAAACTGTTTGTTCCCAGTGGGGTTCCTGTTGTGGTTTTGCCTCTGGTGACAATGATTGAGATTATTTCTTTTCTCTCCCGTCCAATTAGTCTTTCTCTGCGTCTTTTTGCGAATATGCTTGCTGGTCATATTACGCTCAAAGTGTTTTCTGGGTTTGTTGTATCAATGGTTGGGGTAGGGCTTGTAGGTGTTGGTGGTTCGATTTTACCGCTTATTATGACTGTAGCGATTACCGCTCTTGAATTTTTGGTCGCATTTCTTCAAGCTTACGTCTTTACGGTTTTAACTTGTATGTATCTTAATGATGCAATTCATCCAGGACATTAATGGAACTGGCGGTTTTCCGTCGAATAATACAATTTCGCTTTAAAGGAGAATAATATGGAATTAGTGCTTGCAGCAAAATATATTGGCGCTGGTCTTGCTTGTTTTGGTATGGCTGGAACAGCTTTAGGGCTTGGTAATATTTTTGGTAGCTATCTTTCTGGTGCATTACGAAATCCATCAGCAGCAGATAGTCAGTTTGGGCGTCTCGTCTTTGGTTTTGCTGTAACAGAGGCTTTGGGAATTTTTTCATTGCTCATTGCTTTATTACTTCTTTTTGGGGTTTGATCATCATCAAAAGGGTCTATCTGTTCTCTACGTGAGGAAAGATTTACCCTTTTTACTCTTAACCAGAGAGATATTAGTCGGTTATCATCGGTTATAGAGGGCTTTATAAGTTATTTAAAGGATGAAAGAAGATGTTTTTTGCCAGCGCTTATGCACAGAATACTGAAACGTCGATAGAGCATATTAAAAAAGTGGCAGAGAAAGCAGATCGTGTGTTTCCGCCTTTTGATTTTGTACATTTTGGTTCGCATTTTTTCTGGTTGGCAATTTCTTTCGGATTTTTTTATCTTTTTATTTCTCGTGTTATTGCGCCGCGTATTGGTGGTGTTATTGAAACACGTCGAGATCGAATTGCATCTGATTTAGATCAGGCAATGCGTATGAAGCAGGAAGCAGACACTGTTGTTGAAACTTATGAGCGGAAATTAGCAGAAGCGCGTTTAAAAGCTCATGCTATAGCGCAGGCAGCTGGTGAAGAGTTAAAAGGAAAGGTGGAGCTTGAACGGAAGGAAATTGAAGAGAGTTTAGAGAAAAAGCTTGCGGATGCTGAAAAACAGATAGCAAAAATTCGGGATAAAGCGATGCAAAATGTTGGTTCTATCGCTGAAGAAGTATCCATTGAAATTGTGAAAAAATTGATTGATGTCGATATCAGCAAAGAAACTGTTCGTTCAGTTGTTAAAACTGCGGATTATTGAGGAAGGCAAAGATGACGGATACTTTTTGGGCTTTTGTTGGATTAGTTCTTTTTTTGGCTCTTTTAGTCTATTTCAAAATTCCACAGAGGGTTATACATCATCTTGATGCGCGCGCGAAGCGTATTAAAGATGAGCTCGATGAGGCTCTGCGTCTTCGTGAAGAAGCACAGGGAATATTGGCTGAATATCAACGCAAACATGCAGAAGCAGAAAAAGATGCACAAGAAATTATTGCTGCAGCAAAGCATGAAGTTGAATCTGTTATTTCTGAGGCTCGTACAAAAGCAGAAGAATATGTAAAAAACCGCAATAAATTGGCAGAGCAAAAAATCGCTCAGGCAGAAGCAGATGCAATACGCATGGTCTCTTCATCTGCTATCGATTTGGCAATTTCTACGGCGCGTACCCTTATTGCAAGAGAATTAGATTCTAACAAGGCAGATAAACTCATTACAGAGTCTGTTGCGAAAGAATCACTGATCAAAATGAAAACATATCTTAATTAATGGTTTCTTGAAGATAAAGAATTGCTTCTTTAGATGGGTAATTTTTTCAAGATTGAATGCTTTATCTCTTAAATTGTGGTGCGAGGTTCATTTTGTATTGGTTCTGCATTGAGTTTAGAGAGGTGTACTATCGCGCTTAGATTCGTTTTTGATTCTATTCGTGATGATTTATAATACCTATAGAAAGTATCATCATCTTTGTGATTATTAAGTGATAAGTCTGCAGCATTATTGTCTTATTCTCTAAAATTTTGTGGCTACTTTTGTATTTAGCAACTGCTTTTACATTTAGCGTGGTTTATGAGAAACACATTGATTCATTTCTCAAGAGTTTTTATCTGCATATTGATCTCTCTTATGAATACGGTTATTTCTTGTAAGCGGAGAGTTTAAAGGGAGAGATTCTTATTTTATTCTATATTCTTATTGAATGTGAAAAATGATAAATTGATCATTATAAATCAATATCTTGTTGTGCTGTAAAACACCGTTGTGTAGAAGGGTGATATAAGGCATGAAAATTTTTACATATTAAATGTTTTTAGATATTGTGATCCATATTCAGGGCAGGGCTTGTCTGTTTCCCCTATGAAGTGGACCGTATGAGTAGTCAGCAGGTGGAACCCGACGAGGGAAGCTGGATTGTTAACAGTCCGGTGACCGGTAGGAATCTCCATCCTTTGAGGTATGAGGAAGAGGTCAAATTATATCTGCTGTCGTTATGAAATGGGGATGGAAATAATGAGATATATCTGAGAAAATTGGTGGATTAGAAACATAAATAACGTATTATTTTTTGAAAGTGTTTTTTCTTTAAAGAATGTGATAAATAAAAAGATAAAATTATATGTCATTTTTACCTTTTAGATACGGCTCTGAATATTTTTAAATGTTGAAAAGAGATGGTAAAAATCGGAACAGATTTTAATTTTTAC
>NZ_JBHIQG010000150.1:0-5812 GCF_042196425.1 Bartonella sp. AD328YNZD
GCTTATTTAGAAGCTTTTGGGGATGGGACGATTGTTTTGCCGCGCGATAGTGACATTGTTGCCGATCATCAAGCGCTTGCTTATGTCAATGGCATTGTGAAAATTCCAGACAATCACCGTTTTAAAGGCAGTGACGGTTTTATGCGCCATGGTGATAGCGCGATTGCTTGCGCTTTGGCTTATTTTGCCAGCCGCCAAACTCCTGAAATTTATGATTATACACCTGTGAGAGAGGCTTATCATTTTGATGAAAGCTCGCTCTTTTCAACGCCTTTTTTTTCAACAATGCGATCAAAGATTTATTGATGGGATAATGAGATGGTAAAACTTTTAGATCAGTGGGTCAGGGCGCTTAATATCAAAGGGTTGGAGCGAGAAGTTGCAAGCCCTACCGTTGGCGGTGTTCGTGATGTATGGTCACAAACCATTGTCAGTGGTCTCACCCCTGCGCAACTTGCTGATATTTTGCAACAGGCAGCACAGGGGCATCCAGAGCAGTTTTTCCAACTTGCCGATGATATGGAAGAGCGTGATTTGCATTATCGTGCTGTGCTTGGCATGCGTAAAAATGCCCTTACAGGGGTGGAACCTAGTGTGATTGCAGCAAGCAGCAGTGCACAGGACAAAAAGATAGCAGATGCGGTGCGGGAAGTGATCAGTGCACCTACCTTTGTTGATGATTATGTGACGGATTTGTTAGATGCTTTGGGAAAAGGCTATGCGGTTGTTGAAACTTTGTGGGACAAGAGTGCCAAGGAATGGTGGCCGGTTGCTTGGAAATGGCGTGACCAGCGGTTTTTTCAATTGGATCGGCGGGATGGTTTTCATTTGCGTTTAAAAGAAGAGGGGTCTTTTAATGGAAGTGAATTGCCTGCTTATAAATTTTCTATTCACAGACCCAAGTTGAAAAGCGGTTTGCCTATTCGTTCTGGGCTTGCGCGGCTTGCAGCTTGGGCATTTCTCTTCAAGTCTTATACACTGAAAGATTGGATGGCTTTCTTAGAAGTTTATGGCATGCCTTTGCGTGTGGGTAAATATGGTGCGAGCTCTTCTCATGAGGAACGGCGGGTTCTCATTCAAGCGGTGCGTGATTTATCCAGTGATGCGGCAGCGATTATTCCCAAAGAGATGGAGATTGAATTTATTGAAGCGGCAGGGGGCAGTGGCAATGCGGTTTTTGGTGTCAAAGCGGAATATTTAGATCGGCAGATTTCTAAAGGGGTATTGGGGCAAACGATGACGACGGATGAAGGTTCGTCTTTTTCGCAAGCGCGCATTCATGAAAATGTACGCCATGATATTGCAAGAGCTGATGCACGCCAATTAGCCTTGACAGCTAATCGTGATTTGATTGTGCCCTTTGTTGAGATTAATTTTGGGCGCCAAGAGCGCACTCCCCTTGTCTATTGGCCGATTTCTGAAAATGAAGATATTAAAGCCATCAGTGACGCTTTGGAAAAACTTGTGCCCTTGGGTTTGCGTGTTGGGGCGCAAGAAGTGCGCAATAAGATTGGCTTTTCGCAACCAAAAAAAGAAGAGGATGTTTTAAAGGCTCCTGATAATTCGTTTGATGATGAGAGGGGACAAGAGGATGGTGAGGCAAGACAAAAGGCTCATGTTTGTGCTGATTGTGGAGGTGTTTTTGATGTTTCTGTGACAAGAGAGGACAAGGGTGGAAAAGAGCAGGGTGGGAAACATCACGACGAATTGGACCGGCTTTCATAAGAAGCTTTAAGCGACTGGGAAGAGGACTTAGAACCCCTTTTAGAGCCTTTTAAAAAGCTTGTGAGAGAAGCAAAAAGTTATGAGGATATCCTTAAAGGCTTAGATGAATTATTGGGTGAGATGGATCATCATGCATTAGCAGCGCGCTTGGCAAAGGTGCAAATGATTGCACGTGGGCTTGGGTATCATGGATGAGGAACTTTTTAAAACCGCCCCTAAAGAGGTCACCCGTTATTTTGAAGCCAAGGCACTTGTTCCAAGCTTTGATTGGCGTGATATAGCACCAGAAGAACATGCCTTTTCCTTTACCGTGGCAAAATCGCTAGGCTATGACATTTTAGAAGATTTTAAACAAGCGGTTGGAGAGGCTATAAAACATCAAGTTCCTTTTCAAGAATTTCAAAAAAATCTGATGCCGATTTTACAAGAAAAGGGTTGGTGGGGTAAAAAGACCAGCATTGACCCCAAAACTGGTGAAAAGAGCGTGGTGCAATTGGGCAGCCCGCGACGCTTAGAGACGGTCTATTGGGCTAATACCATGAGTGCGCATGCAGCAGGCGAGTGGGAGCGCACACAAAATAATAAAGAATTTTTGCCCTATCTCACCTATGCTTTGTCGAGTTCAGAACATAAGCGTTTAGAACATGAAAGTTGGGTGGGGTTTACGGCACCTGTTGATGATCCGGTTTGGGATTGGCTTTATCCACCCAATGGCTGGCGGTGTAAATGTAGTGTGCGACAGGTAAGCCGTTATGAAGCAGAAGATTTAGGCTATGAAGAGGATTCGCCGCCACTTCAAGTGGAGCAGAAGGTTTGGCACAATAAGCGAACGGGGAAAATTGAGAAGATACCAAAGGGGATTGATCCTGGTTGGCATTCTAATCCTGGGAAACATCGCGCGCAAAACTTAAGCAATTTTTTGAGTGATAAAGTCTCTGTGATGGGGGACAATCGAAAACGCATTGCCATTGAAGATATTGTGGGTTCACCACTTTTGGAAGCCATGTTTGAAGGACGTATGCCGCGTGGATTTATTCCCATTGCCCCAATGATCCCAAAGGTGGGTGATGTTTTTGCAGCGGACGGTTCTCTTATTCGCTTATCTTCAGACAGTGTGAAACATATTTTGTTAGAGCATCAAGCGCGTGATCTTCGCTTGGATGATTTTCGTGGCGCCATTCAAACATTCATAAAACCTCATGGCATTATCAGGCGAAAAGGTGTACCGAGCGTTGTGTTTTTGGGTGAAAATGATGGGGTATGGTGGCGCTTAGCAGTTAAATTCGTGGCAAGCAAACAAGAATGGTGGTTGACCTCCATGCATAAAAAAAGCTCTAGAGAAATTGGACGCTTATTGGATGCGGCTGAAAAAAAGGGCGAGAGGTTGTTGTAAAGAAAACAACAGGAAGAAAGTCTTTTGTTCTTAATGGAAAAGAGGCGAGGAAAATGAGAAGGCGTGGAGGGCGGTCAACTCCTCGCAGATCCGGTAAAACCGTCCTGGTATAACTGGCTCACGCCTCGCGGATAATGTAACAGTTTAAAAGTTTAAAAGCAATCTTAAAAAAAACAGCTTGAGAGAGGCTTTTTTGTATAAGACGATAAATTGTACCTCTAACTTCACAACGGCGCTCTATCGCCTTTGAAGTGCCTTTGAAAACGATTTTATGGGATGGTTTGACACGGGGGTCTCTCACAAGAAGAATAATAGGGAAAAGAGTGCTTTTTTGAGAAATGCTCTTTTGACTGACAGTGTCAGACTTATAGTGGGAGTAAGTTTCATGCATTGTATTGCCAATGACAATTGTAAAGCAATAGGCAATGTTTATGGAGCAAGAATTTCACGAAAATGGCGAAGATGGGCATGCTGAGATATGTCATGACGAGACATTTCATGCCGCGTTAATAGATCTTTGCCAAGACGTTACCGTTAGCCAAGCGCCTGAGTGGGTAGAGCTTTTGCCCAAAGCGCCGCATGTGAAGGCTCGTGATGGACGACAATGGCATTATAACCCGCAAACTATTTTAAAAGCTTTTGCAGCCAATAAAGGACCGCTTGTGATTGATTATGAGCATGGGCAACATCACCGAGCGAGAAATGGCTTGGAAGCGCCGGCAAGTGGCTGGATTGAAGAGTTAGCAGAGCGGGATGGTGCAATTTGGGGGCGGGTTAAATGGACCGATATGGCTACCAAAAAAATTATTGCCCGAGAATATCGCTATCTTTCGCCGGAGTTTCGCCATTCGAAGAAAGGTGAAATTTTAAATTTAGCCGGTGCTGGTTTGGTGAACCGTCCAGCCCTTGTCATGACGGCTTTAAGCCGTGAACAGCCTTCCCCTATAACTTTGACGGAGAAAATGATGGATTTGACAGCCATTGCCAGTGCTCTGGAGCTGGCAGAAGATGCTAAAGCGGATGAGATTTTAGCAACGCTTAAAGCGCGCGAAAAAGAACGCGCGGAATTAAATTCCCAATTGACAAAGGTGCAAGAAGATTTAGCGCTTTTGCAAGAAGAGCAGAAAAATAAGGCTATTGAGAGCCTTTTAGACAAGGCCATTGAAGAGGGCAAAATCTTGCCGGCTTCCCGCGAAGAATATCGTGCACTCTGTAGCTTTGAAGGGGGTGTGGAACATTTTAAAAGTTTGGTCGAGAAGTTGCCGGCGCTTGCCGCTAGGAGTCCTTTGGAGACCTCTTGTTTCAAGCAAGAACCAAAGCTTGCGCCAGAAGAGATTGCTGTTGCGGCACGCCATTATAAGGAAGAGCAGAAGCAAAAAGGGTGGGATATCACCATTAGCCAAGCAGTTGATTATATTTGCGAACAAAAGGAGCGCCAATCATGAGTACGATGATTTTAATTAAATCTTTTCGCGCCATAGATGTGATTTCACCTTATTGCATTGTTGCAGCGCGCACTGAGGGAATGGTGGCAACGGCTTCTGGTAAGGGTGATAAATTATTAGGGACTGCTGGGGCATTGAGCGCAAAGGCTGGTGAGATGATTGATGTTGGCCAATGTGGTTGGGGCGAAGTGGTTTGTGGGGGCAATGTTTCTTTTGGTGATTTTTTGACCTCTGACCCCAAAGGACACGCCATTAAAGCGGAAGCTGCAGATCGCACGATTGGTATTGCCATGAGTGATGGTTCTGCTGGTGATGTTATTTCTTTTAAAATTAATTAATCGAGGCTTATGATGAACAGACCTTTTCCCATTGATCCAACACTCACCGCTATTGCTATTGGTTATCGCAATCCAGCTGGCTCTCTTATTGGCGATAGAGTTTTGCCCCGTGTTTCTGTTTTAAGTGAAGTGTTTAAATATAGTGAATTTCCCTTAGCGGAAAATTTTACGGTGCCTGAGCTTGAGATAGGGCGGAAAGGACGCCCGAATGTGGTGGAATTTTCTGCCTTTGAACGGGAAGCTAGTGTCAAAGATTACGGACTTGATGATCTCATCCCCAATTCAGATATTGAAGCAGCGGCACGCGCACGAGCAGAAAAGCGCTCTCGTTATAACCCCGAAAAGACAGCAGTAGAAGGTCTTGCCAATTTGCTGGAGTTGGGGCGTGAAGTGCGTGTGGCAGCGCTTGTGCAAAGAAGTGAAAATTACGCACCAGAGCGGGTGATTACGCTTAAGGGTGAAAATAAATTTAGCGATTATGAGAAATCTGACCCTTATGCTGTTTTAGATGAGGCGATGGATAAAAGTCTCGTCTATACACCCAACACCATTGTTATGGGCAAAGTTGTTTGGTCAAAACTCAAACGTCATCCCAAAATCATTAAAGCCGTTAAAGGGGGTGGCACTGCTGATGGTTTTGTCACCAAGGCGCAATTTGCTGATCTGATGGAAATACACCCCGATCGGTTACTCATTGGTGAATCGCAAGTGAATTTGGCCCGCAAAGGACGCGCGGCACAATTGGCACGCGTTTGGGGCAATAAGATTGCTCTGCTTTATATTGATCCTACCAAACAACAGGCAGATGGTTCGGTGATCAGTTGGGGCTTTAGTGCTCAGTTAGGCGAGCGTTTGTCTGGAGTGATCCAAGATCCAGATATCGGCTTGTCGGGCGGTAAACGGGTGCGTGT
>NZ_JBHIQG010000151.1:0-2948 GCF_042196425.1 Bartonella sp. AD328YNZD
ATGCTTTAAAACGTCTACCTTTAAAGCAAATATATAAAAAGCTGCACTATGCGTGCAGCTTTTTTGCAAAATTTTCTGATTGCCCTTTTGTATCATTGTCTCTCATATCAGACAACTTCTCTAGCCCATCATCCTTAATACTCCCCTTTCAAAAAACACAAGGAGTTGCTCATCGCTGCCAATAGGCATTGTGCTTGTTTTGGAAAAGAACTCTGAAAACTTCCTTTCTCAACTGATCATCAAAAAAAACTATACAAAGCGTGGGATATACCATAAACACGCAGAAGAAAATTGTACCTTTAGCCTCTTGGGGAGAAGCATTGTGACAAAGAAGAAATCCATGATTTTCGCCCAAATAGGGCTTTTTATTATTTTGGCTCTTAGCAGCTTTGCCGATGAAACAGCGCAGGTCACATTTGCTTTACACTTAGCAGAAAGTACAGCCTCGATTTCAATGCTGCTTTTTGCAGGGCTTATAGGAGCAATTTGTGCAGGACCCATTGCGCCGCGCCTCTTACATCGCTTCCAACCAACGCGAACAGTCCCCATTGTTTTATTGTTTGAAGCATTTTTCATAGCCGCAGCCGCAGCCGCTAACCAATTTTGGCTTTATATTGCCCTTTCTTTTGCACTAGGGTGTGCTGGTTCACTCTTTTGGTCTGCTATCCTTGTTGCTGTACCTGACTTCGCAAAAAATGATCGGCAATTAGACCGTAACAACCGCATTATCCAAACAGTCCGTAATCTCGGCTACATTGCAGGACCACTGTTAGGAGGTGTACTATATGGTCTTTCAAACGGGCAAAAAGGGCTCTTTGCACTATCCATCATGGTTCTCTGTGCAACCTTTATCACTCTCTTCTGTTTTAAAAGTTTAAAAATGCATACGCCAACAACAAACGCAGTACAACAAGCCAAAAAGGGACTAGACTTAAGAGGGCTCTTGCGTAAAAAAAATGTTGTCTATGCTCTTTCCCCCCTCATCATTACCATCACCCTCACCTCGGCTCTTAATGTCCTATCAATTGTCCGCATCCGCACCGAACTGTATTTAAGCGCTGAAACCTACGGGATAATTGCAAGTATGATAAGTCTAGGGCTCGTCGTTGGACCGCTCTGCTTTTCCAGCCTTTTCCACCGCTTTGGCAATGCTGCTGGAGCATCACTGGCTGCGACAATAATTGGATTTGCAATTTTCTGCTTTTCTCTCACACACATTGTATGGTTAATGATGCTGTCATTTTTCATCCTTGGGGGTGCCAACGGTGTGCAAAATGCACTAATGGCAAGTTTTATGATGAAAGCCATCCAAAAAGAACAACGAAACAGTCAAATGCCCGCCTATATCTTTATCATACAAACAGCCGTGTGTATTGGTTTTATCAGTGCAAGTTTTGTAAAAGTGCATCACACCCAATACACACTCCTTATCATCGGCATTGCCACCATGATCACAGGCATATTAGGCTTTACATTAAACCGCGCTCTGCAAAAAAAGGAATGGGATAATGCCTAGCAAACTTTACCATCTTTTCTCTCGAAAAAAAAACATGCCCAAAAATGGCATAAAAATCACCACTTGATCAAATTATTGTATCTCCCATGCAACCCTATACCAAGCAATGTGATTTTGATAAACCATTCTCGTGTGGAGGAGCAAACAACCCAAGCAAATAACCCTTGCCAAAACTTGATATTTTAAAGCAGAAGAAAACAGTTTAACATCATGCAACAAGACCCTATAGGCTTAAACTTTTACAATGGAACAGGTGGTTATATATGGCAACTGGCAGACTATATGCTACATGACTTGAATGAAAGCATCCACACCCTTGCCTTACAAAAAACCACACCGCCCACAGCCATCAATTCTTTTGACGTTTACCCACGTGAACTCAATCCTTTATCACGCGTTCAATGGGCAAAGGACGTACAGATAACGAGAAATAAACCAGCTTTAATTGGAAAACGGCAAATACAACCTGCAATCGTTATTTCTACAAAAGGAGCGGCATTTGGCGGATTCGACTTTCCCACATTTGAAGCACTTCGTGAAGGCTGCCTTGTCCAATCCTTAAAAGAAATCAAACTCAATGGTTGCCTTTTTGACGTGAATAGTCTTTTGATATCACTGCTACGACACGGTCTCATCGAAACAAATCAAAAAGCCTTTTCAAAAAATGATGCAACCGCTCTTTTACGAGAGCCAACATGTATTATCATAGATTCTTCTCTTGGGTTCCTTGCCATTAATCAACTTAATGGACGTACAATCCGGCTTCATGAAAAAACAAAACATCTCTTGAAGCAAGCCACCACACCAATGCATCTTCAACACCCGCTAGAGGATTCAATAAAGTTTCTTGTAAAAGCAGGAATGCTACGATTGATAAAATTATAAGGATAAAAAGATGCAGCTGATAAGACCTGGTATGGGAACAGAAAATAGTGCTCAACTGATCCATGCACTCATTCAAATGGCAAGACCGCGTACAGTCATTGAAATCGGTGCTGGTGATAGTACGCGCTTTATCGCAAGAGCACTCCAAAAAGCAAAACAAGCATGGCAACAGGATAAAAAGCTTCTAGAATCCGCCATTTGGGAAGAGCGTACAGCTTTGCTTGACCCTTCAGGAATTCCTGAAAATTACGAACCTCGGCTTATTACCATTGATGATTTTACAGTAGAAGGTCAATCAGCAGAAGAAGCATGGCAAAGACTTCTTAAAGATGGCATTGAAAAAGATACTGTAACATTTATCAATGAAAATTTTTTCTCTCTTGATGAAAGAACTCTCAAATCTTGGGTGCCAATAGATTTTGCTTGGATTGATGCTGGAACGCCAGCAGATGATGTACGATTTGTTATAACCCTTTGGGAACATATCACACCTGGTGGTTATCTTTGTCTGCATGAACCAACAATGACCACAACGATTGCTCTCAAT
>NZ_JBHIQG010000151.1:3048-5790 GCF_042196425.1 Bartonella sp. AD328YNZD
CACACGCAATTCGCTCATTTCTGCCATGGCCTCTCCTACCCTGCGCGCTGTTTATGCCGCCATTATCCTTGGTGCAAAAAATCTTACTGATATCCTCCAACATATTGATTCAGATGCCAAAACAATTCACAAATCCATCAATCGCCTTTTGAACCTTGGACTTATTCACAACACAACAAAAGGATTTCAAGCCGAAGAGACAGTGTGGAAAATGCTAGAAAATAAACATGAACGAAATAGGGAAAATTTAAGCGACCGCCATTTAGAAACAGAAGAGATGCTATCAAAAATTGGTGAAGCCTTTCAAATGGGAAAAATCTATAGCGAAACGGAAGTTTCCAAGATATGCAACCTCTTTACGATAGACTTTGCCCGATTACGACGCACTCTTGTTGAGAGAGGTTTTTTACAACGCCATGGAGGAAAATATCAACGCATGCGCTAAAAGAGAATTGAAAAATGATTAGCGAACGCTATCGTTTTTCTTCTCTATTTCAAGAGAATGAATAACCTTCCACTAAAAAAATATAAATTCATTAAAAGGTTACAAAATCATTCATCCCATTCATATGTTAACAATCTATGGGGGGATAGTACATCCTCTTCATAAAGGTTAAAATGGAAAAGCAAGAATGCGGGATGTCAATTGGTTATCAAATAGGATTAGGAACAGTCAAAACCATCAGGAGAAGATATAGGATCAAGGTCTCAATGATCTTACGATTGTTGCGTAGACATCCGCGCACAGTGTTGTTGCTCAATCCAAATCATGCTCGATATTTCTAAAAACATCGTAGAAAAAACAAAAAACAATATTCTTGCAGTGGACTGGCTGGTGAATCAAGAAGGATACTATTTCAACGAAATGTGCACAGCAGAAACAGGGCTGACAAAACTTCCTCAAGAGATACAACAAAATGTATTTGATCATTTAACGACACTTCTATGGAAATTCCATGGGCAAAAATAAAATAACTTTTTTCATCTATAGCACAGTTTTTCTTTCTGAATTTTCCTTTTTCTTTGTACTCCCTTTGCTTGGAAACTCTTCTCTCATAACTGCTGCCAATGTCGCTTTTTATCTCGCTGGATCAGTAATCCTTGAAAGCATTCTCATGGTAACCACAACGAGTTTATTAGAAAGATTTTCGCGTAAACTCTTAATGGCTACCGCCTTTATTTTAAGGAGTAGCGCTTTTGTGTGCATTATCCTATCGCTCACACCTTCTGCATGGTTGATCTTTTTTACCTTAATGGCTTTTTCGAAAGCAATTTCAAAGCCATTTTTGAGAGAAATTTTATCAGAACATCTCAATGAAAATGCTCTTAAGCGCGCATTAACTCTCTATTCTTTTTTTCAAAATGCTGCTGTCGTTATCGCCCCTCTTGTTGCAACGAGTGCCATAAAATACAACGCATCAGTTTTTTTGATGGCTTTTTTTGCACTCATTGGTTTGTATCTTTGTGTTTTATCCATTCAAATTGTTTATCACTACCCCCATAAAAAATTATCTCTTGAAAAGAACAAAAAAATAAAGAATTCTTTTCTTTCTTCTTTAAAAACAATAATATATAATCGCTCTATTGCTTATTTGCTGGTCACGGCTTTGCTTTGTGCATTCCTCATGGGAATTTTCATCACCACCACAACACTTCTCAGTAAATTTGACAGCAATCTCGCCCCTTATAGTGGAATTTTCTTTTCAATTGTTGGCATCAGTATTTGTATCTGGCAAGGAATAATCAATAAACATCTCAGCCTTTCTGATAAATCAACTTTCTACCTATTATGGCTTATGGGAAGTTTCGCTGCATTTTTCCTTATGGGTGGCGTCTTTACCGCTGTGACTGCGTTAATTGCCTACAGTGTCTATGAATCTGTCATGGTTCCAGAAATATACTATCAAGCAGGGAAAACAACCTCATCCCTCTCTACCAGTGTTCTTTTTAGTTATATTCTTGTTATTTCAAATATTGGCCAAGCTGCCGGCTCATGGACAAGTGGATGGATCATCAGCCATTTCAACAATCACATCGCTTTCACCTTTTGCATGATTGTTGGTATCTCCGCCTTTGCTTCTTGCCTTTGCCTTATGCAAACTAAAAAAATAAGGAACTTCAATGTCACATATAACTTTTGCTACTGGGGGCACAACAAGGGTGCCCAAAACACTTCGCCATAAATGGCTCAATTATGATTTTGTAACACACTCTGCGGCAAAAAAGCTCAAAATGGTCTTTAAAGATTGCTCTGTAAACGCCGCTGCAAATTGTCTCATAGCTTAAAGGATTATGGGATAGACAAGCGTAAGGTAGCTACATTCTGCACGAATAATATTCTATTGATATCCATGTGCAATACAGCCAAAACATTTTTCTTATAATTCGCTCATTTTTGCCATGACCTCACCGACACTACACGCTGTCTATACTGTTATTATACTTGGTGCTAAAATTCTTTCTGATATCCTCAAACTTGTCAATTCAGAAACTAAAAACATTCACAAATCTATTAATCGCCTTTTAAACCTTGGTCTTATTCAAAACACAACAGAGGGATTTCAAGCAATCGATAAATTATGGCAAGTGCTAAAAGATAAAAATGTACGAAATATGGAAAATTTCAGCGATCGTCATTTAGAAACAGGAGATATACTTACAAAAATTGCAGAAGCATTTCAAATAGGAAAAAACTATCGCGAAACGGAAACATCAAAAATATGTAGCCTTCCCCTTACCACT
>NZ_JBHIQG010000152.1:0-5782 GCF_042196425.1 Bartonella sp. AD328YNZD
GACTTGCATACATTTATATTCACCCGTTTAGGTGACATGCAATTATTTAATAGCTTTTCATGCCTACCCATTCTATGATTTTAGCTAAACACAATAAGGCTGATGAAATTAAAATCGTAGCGACTCGTCCTACTCCGCAATCTCTGGTAGCTCATCAATATGACAAAGTATTTGCCAACAGCAATGCTGATGCAGCCGTTCTTTGTAAGGCTGAAAAAGCCGATGCTAGTATCACAACATCGGTTGCAGCAAACCGTTATAAGCTGAATATTATGAAAAATTTTGGACAAGTGCCAATGGCTTTCTTGCTCCATTCGCTAAAGTCAGCTCATTATAAAACAATCTGAAGCTCCTCTTTCTATTGTTAACTTGGTTGACAAATTCCGTATGCGTCAAGAACGAGATGGGAGCATTAAGGAACCAACTTCGGCAGATAGTAATATGATTAATGAATTGATCACTCTACTCAATCATCATGCAGATATAATTGACGGATTATCTCCGGAACTTTTGGTGACCACTTCTGATGATCTTCATCAGTGAATGCTCAGCGGTTTAACTACCCCTCCTAAACTTGATAACACCTTGACTGCTTTCAAAGCGCCATTACCAGATGCTCCCTTGTTTTTCTTGGCTCCAATGCGTGCAACAAATGAACCTGATCCAGAAGGATTCCGACTGGAATTAGACAGGATATCGTCATGAAACGGACTATCTTGCCGACGCCTCAAAATATACAAAGGATTATGTATCACCTTTTCAATGTATAAAAATGGGAAGAGCATCAAAAGGTTTTTTAGAAGGCAATTACATTGTTTTATTCCCAAAATCTGTGCAACTGCTAAAAAAATTGACAAACAAGCATTTGCTTTGTCTGACCAGTTGATCTCAACACGCTTGATTGCCTCATTGTCTGAAAAGCGAAACCGCTTCTCAACGGGGGCATTCTCTCGCAACGGGTTCCATGTCACCCATAATTCTGCCCGCCATCCCTCTCCTTCTTCTCGCAAAGTCGGTATAAGCGTTTGCCAAGCTGTCTCTGTAACCGGCTCTGCTTCATCAACCCAACAGAGCAAAATACGACCCATCGATTTGATACTGGCTATATTCCGGTCCAGACCAGAAAACTGAAAGGCTATACGACCATCTATCGACTTAATCGACGACTCCCCAACCTTGTAATAGTCCCTTAAAAAATCATGGGCTTCAATGGCGCGCTTAATCTCCTCCAATGAACTCTCTGCTAGCGAATTCTGAAACTGACGTGCACAAAGTATAGTGCCTGATATCCCTCCCATACCAAATTGATAGCCTTTTAAAGCAGCCATCAAGGCAAATGATCTTGTCTTTCCAGACCCTCTTCCTCCCCAAGCAGCACGCACCAAAGCCTTACCTGTAAAAATCGGTATAAGCTTTGGAACAATATTAATCTGTCGTGTCGTCATTGACCAAAGGCGCGATTTCTACACGCGTTATCATCTTAATGGCGCCCCCATCTTCCCCTGTCACTTGAAGAGGCAAAATCTTTCCCAACAATGACAGATAAGCAGCGGGGCATTTGATTGCCTGTTTTTCTAGATAAGAGATCAAACCATCATCACCATATTTCTTACCAGCGCGCTCAGCTGCCTTAAGCACTGCTTCTTTCAAAATACGTGTCGTTTTATTTGGCACACCTTTTACTCGCCCTTGACCTGCCTTTGGGGGCGTTTTTTTTGCAAGTTTTTCAGTGGTTTTCATGTGTGTTTCTTTTTGTAAACAAGACAATAAAAAAAACCCGCAAAAGCAGGGCTCTGAACAATCATATAAACTTATAAGAAAGGTTATACCTTTACCGTAATTCTAGACACAATTCGACTAGTACAGCAACGCCATAAAACACTATTTTTCATATCCTGTCAACAAAAAAATCACGATATTGTATATTTTTTATTTTTTTACCTAAATCTAGTGTCTTTAACAACCAACCACTCACAATTGTATCATCTAAACGAATCAATTATATGACTAGAAACTAATAAAAAGCGGGGGAGAACAATGCGTGATATTGTCATAGTAATAGTGGGTATACTCATCCTATGGACTATAGTCTCTGACATGCGGGAAGAAGCAGAGAATGGTCGGAATACAGAATTTCAAGGTACTCTTTTATTTGGTATCTTGAATTTTCAAGAAACTCTTTATTAGTAGTAGCAATTTTGTTGTTTGCTTGGAGAAATTACCTAGGAATAATAGCAAATTTTGAACATGATCGCTTAGTCGAATACTCTCAGATGGCGTTTGATTATGAGAATGAAAAAATTAATAAAGCGATTATACAACGAAACGAAGCAGTTAAGGAAAACAGTAGGATGGTCGATAGACACTACAAAGCGATTAAGGAACAAGAGAAAATAATTGAGGAATTATACGAAAAGCTTTGGCAACAACAGAAACAGATAATGATAATGGAAAAACAGAATGAATCTGGTTGAGAAAAAAATCAATTAAAAATTCAATACTATGATTAATGATTAATAAAAAGGGGGAGAAAATGTGGTTTATTATAGGAATTGTAATCCTTATCTTAATAATCCCAATATTAATTGATATTATTATATTAGTAATTTACGGCATTGGATTATTTCTAGGGGGCATACTTGAAACTCTAAAAGAGTTCCTAGATTTAGTAGGAAAAATACTATTAACAATAATACTGCCAACGTTAGAAACTATCGATTATGCTTTTACAAAGGATAAAAGCAAATGGAACGAAATAATTGAAAAACGAGAAAGATTTAGAGAACATAAAGCGATTAAGAAAAAAAAACGGAGAAAAAACAATAAATTATTACTTTCGTTTTGCTAAACGTGGCTTATTTCTACTCTTGCGCCTAGTGGGGCTCTCCTATTTCACAGCAGTGGTTACCTTTATAATTATGTTTTCTACAGGGTACATCATTGCTACGTTTTTCCCCCGCTCTTTTGCCCCTTATTTGTTAGGGACAATTATTTTAATGCTTACTCTTCCCCTTACAGTCTGTATGGCACCAATCCAATATAGAATACAATCGCTACCAGTTTCATTTTTACTACAAATGTTAATTCTTTTTATTGAGTTTCACGAAAACCTCTCTATGGGTATTGTATTCTATATCGCATTCTTTGAGCTATTCGTATATATATTATTTAGCTTTTCTCACGCAGTATTTATAGCCGAACTATCAGAAGAGCAATCAACTGCCTTTGAAACATTATAATAAACATTTACCATTTAGTTTTTCTGTCAAAATATTTATGAAGCGCGTTAAGAGCGACCCGCAATGAATTCACAAGATGTGGTAATGTTTGGTCTTCGACAACAATATATTGTATTGCTGCATAAAGATTATACTGTCTATAGAGATGTTGTGTTTCTTTTATCGCCTCTTGCATATTAGAAAACTGTCCTGTTGCAAATTCGACCCATTTTTCTCTTGCTTTGTCATCAGAAGATGATGGTATTTCGTCATAAACAGCGCTTGGTAAACCTTTTGCACACAAATAGTCATTTTTCACTTCAAGATATTTTTGCGCAGCATCATACTGATCTTGAGTAAGCACACCTTGCAAACATAGCCGCCCAACATAAGACCCAGCAAGCGGATTTTTAGCCTCTTCAATCGTCAAACCAAAGCGTTTAGCACGCATTTCAATTGCCAATTGATTAACAGGATCTTGACGTACTTTCATTTGTGAAATATAAGCATCTTTCTTTTTCATACATCCCCTAATCTGTGGGAGCCCACATGTTTCTCTTTGCTCTATTTTTTAATCAAAATGGCATGCTATCATTAAGAGATGCGCTATAATCTTTAGCACCTGAAGCGATAGCATAATTTTGAGAAGTAACGGAAGAAGAGGTAGACTGCTCTTTCTTTGCATCAAGCAAATACAACTCGCCTTTGAATTGCGGTAAAACAATCTCTGTTGTGTAACGGTCAATACCATTTTTATCTTGCCATTTGCGTGTTTGTAATTTTCCTTCTACGTAAACTTTTGAACCTTTGTTGAGATATTGAAGTGCAATTTTTGCCAAATATGGATTAAAAACCACAATGGAGTGCCATTCCGTTTTCTCTACTTTTTGATGAGTATTTTTATCCGTATAGCTTTCAGAAGTTGCCATACGAAAATTGACTACTTCTGTTCCAGAATTCATTGTTTTGCTTTCGGGATCATTCCCTAAATAGCCAATTAACATCACTTTATTTAGCATGTTTTTTCTTACCTTAAACTTGTATTTAAATACATAGAAAATCTTAGCATGCTTTGCTTATTTTTTCAATTATTTCAAAATGATATTATTGTTTTTTAACATATAAAATTATGTTTTTTATCTTTTGATAAACATAAAGCCACATCACGCAAATGACATGGCTTTCTTTTTTCTATTTTAAAGCAGGCGCCCCCGCCGCACCACTGCTTTTTTACGCAATTTGATCTAAAATCGTTTCATTTCCATTGATTATGATATTGTCACAAATGCTAGCATTGACCACAAACTTTGGCATTGCCATAAACTTCAGCATACATATCAACGCTAGCATTGCCAAATACATGCGCATTCCCATAAACCTTGCCTCTAACATCTGCTTTTCCATAGACCTTAGCATTATCAAAAATATGAGTGGTGCGTAGAGTTTGTGCTTCACCAAAAACCTCTGCATTGCCATAAACATGACCATCTATCCAAACCTTACCGTGAATTTTTGCATTATCGTAAACACGGGCGTCACCATAGACCCAAGCATCACCAAAGATTTGTGCATTACCGTAAACACGCGCCCTTTGACAAACACGGGCGTTATCTCTAACCCAGCAATCACCATCATGCGAAAGGTGCATACTGCTTTCTATAAATCCACCTAGGTCACCTGCTTTTACGTCTCCAAAATCTCTAATGGCTCTAATAAGACGCAATGTGTGTAAACCAGCAACAATTGTCTCACCTGTAAATTCATATTTTTTCATTGGAATTTTTCCTTAACGTAATGGAGTTTTCAATTGACACCCTATAAGGGCGCCGGGCGTTGAAAACACGGCGTTAAGTCCGTCGCTATGCTTTCCCCTAAAAAGAGTATTATATAGCACAGCACACCCGACATAAATCATTATACGCTTTAATAAGCATAAAAGACAATCAGTATTTAAAGGCATGGGAAAGGCTGTTTCGTAACCTATCCGCTTAACGCTAAGTGTTTTCAGCACTTGATACTTTTCTAACAGCATGCCTTTCGAATGTCAACATGCCTTTGCAATTTTTTCTTTTTTATACTTACCTAATTGAATATAACGCGCTTTTTCTAGCTTGCTGTCTATAATGTCATAAAAATGAAGTCTCTGTAAAAAGTATAAAATCTGAATTTTACTATGATTTTTTAACTGAGCACTGTAGTGTGTAAATAGATATGTTTATTAAACTGCGTGTATATAACATAAGAAACAATATACAAAATAAAAAGGAATACCAAAGAGCAATATCTGAGTACCAAAGTACAGTATCCAATGAAAAAGGAAGTTTGTGTTCCACATACCTAGAAATGACAGGCAAAAAAACCGTTTCTTTATAACTATTTGGAAAAATTAAAACGACAAGCGCTAAAATTATTATATTTAAAAGTCTGTGCATATACTGTTGTAAATCACGTGTTAGTTTCACCCAACCCGTTGTATCATCATCTTTATATTTTGGATTATTTTGCAATTCAAAAGGAATATGAGAATTGCATAAAATTACAAAAATATTTGTTATTATTATCAA
>NZ_JBHIQG010000153.1:0-5742 GCF_042196425.1 Bartonella sp. AD328YNZD
AAAGCGGGGAGCTTGGAGCGCATGCAAGGCGTATGCTGGAGAGGAAAACGAGAATGGGAGTAAGGCCAAGTGTTTAGAGATATGGTGACATGATTTTGGGTGCTTTTGTGGTGAGTGCTGGGGGAGCGGCAATGATGGGCAAGTGTGTTTTTTATTGCTGTGACAATTGTATACGTTATGCTTTCGTTCTTGAGGGGAAGCTTAGGGGCGCCGCTTGGGGAGAAGAGCTTTGCAGGAATTTTCTTAGCTGACATGGGAAAGGGGGGCATGAAGAAAAGAACCTATAAAAGAGCCTATATATGAGAAATTGCGGGCGCTTGTGTGTGGGGGGGGAGTTGCCGGCTGGTTCATTGGGGGGGGAAAAACAATGGAGGGGGCAGGGCATCATCCAGTGGCTTGGAGTGACACGGAAAGCATGCTGGATAACAAAATGAGGCTTAGGGGGAAGAGAAGCAGCAGTACAGACAAGGAGGTTCCAACCTATAAAAAGGCACGTTCAAGGGGGAAAAGACAATGGAGGGGGCAGGTCGTTATCCAGTGGCTTGGAGTGACACGGAAAGCATGCTGGATAACAAAATGAGGCTTAGGGGGAAGAGAAGCAGCAGTACAGACAGGTTCCAACTTATAAAAAGGCACGCTCAAGGGGGAAAAGAGCCGGTTTTTATGTTTTTGCGGCACGCAAGTAGGGAGCTTGGAATGATACGTAAAGCATGCTGAAAAATGGAAAGATGTTTGGCGGGGGAGGTCGTTAAAGCTTGTTTAGACGTATTGGAACAGGGGGGAGCTTCTGGGAGCTTTTGTGGTGAGTGTTGGGGGAGTACAATGACGGGCAAGTGTTTTTTTATTGCAGAGACAATGGTGCGCGTTATGCTTTCGTTCTTGAGGGGAAGCTTAGGGGCGCCGCTTGGGGAGAAGAGCTTTGCGGGAATTTTCTTAGCCGATATGGGAAAGGATGTTAGGGGCATGAGAAAAAGTCTGTGTGGAATCAAGCGGGCTTGTTGGGGGAAAGGTTGGGGGGCGGGTTGTGGAAGAAAATAGAGGGGTGGAGGAAACGGGAGAATAAGAAAAGAACGAATAGAGACATTATAATCTTTATGTTTTTCTACACTACCTTGTTATAGAAGATCAAGGATAATGATGCCTTGTGAATTCGCTGCGGGTTGCTTTTAAAGCTCTTCAAAAGCACTTTGACTATTAAAGTTGAAATCCAAACACTGTTATCATTGTTATGAAAAAACAAATAGCAATAAATATTGTTGTTAAAAAAGTCATAATTCTGTATTGTGTTTTCCATAACCATATAATTATTTCAATTGCTGTAGGTTTTTCGTATTCATTACTTTCAGAAGCCTTGTCATTATCTTTAAAAGTTTCATGATAGAACTGATTGTAAGCTGCTCTCTTTTGAGGATCTTTAAGAACTTCATAGGCTTCACAAATTTTTCTGAATTTTTGTTCTGCTTCGGTACTAGAATTATGATCAGGGTGGTATTGCAGAGCTAATTTACGAAAAGAAGATTTTATCTGTTTATCATTGCATTCGTAGCTTACACCAAGAATTCCATAATAATCGTCTTCATTTACTATCATTAAATACAGCCACTTTGTGTATTGCTCTTCTTTTATAAGATCGTTTAATTGATCCCCTTTGAATGTATCGACATGTGTTGTTTTTTGTGTTGAGAATATGTGCAAAAACATGTTTAATGAAAATGGCTATAGTGATTATACTGTATCTAAATGAGAGGAGATACAGTTCAAAACGCTTAAAAATGCAGGGTGTTTTTAATATTTTAGAAATATTTTTTTACAAAAATAGATTAAAAGAGAGACGATAAATCAAATGTAAAAGGGACGGCAATAATAGCCAAGGTTGTCATTATTGTAAATAAACAGGCAGGAACCTTAAATCTAAAACGCCAAAGTAAACTTATGGGAACAGACATTATCGTTGTTATTACGAATGCTACGATAAACCATTGCATGAATAATTTCATTATATTGATTTCATTATTAAGACGATTTTGTTTTAGTTCTTCCTCTCAAAACACAATCGATAATAGAAAAGCCATGATAAACAGGAAATTCTCCACCTGGACAAGCGCTAACAGAAAATTGTTCAAGCTCTAACCATTCTCTTTCGCGTTCTTTTTCCAATAGCTTCTTTTTTATTTTCTGTCTTATATATTCTTTTGAAATACAATTGATCGGAGAAGTACTTCCAACAAAAAGATCATCTGTTGTACATCCACTCGTTGTATGATGCGTAAATAAAATAGCGCTTATTACGATAGCGAAGAAAATAAAGTGTTTAAACATAAGGTATTTATTGTCGTTTGTTTCTGATGAGCTTTTATAAGTCATTTCTGTTGAATAAATCAATATGTGTTATTTTATGTTGGTAAAATACAACAAATTGTATGATAACGTTACTGTACTTTGGCACTCTGTATCTAAAGATGGCGATAGATAGTTCAAAGTGCTTGAAAATAAAAGATATCCTTTGAGAAGCACTTTTCATCAAGTTATGGAATGAATAGATCAAAGTTTATGGTAATTTTGTATACTCTATGATAACTTTGTATAAGATCTCAATTTCATGATCAAGTTTCTCAAGTTCTTTCTTGTTTTTAACTATACGCTCTTGATATGTCTCTATGTGTTTCATAAGGTTTGAGAGATGTGTATGCTCATGAGAGTGTTTTGCTTCATTCACATGTCGCATTGCATCTATTTCTAATTCTATAAGGGTGCACAGAGTATTAAATACATGATGTCGTTTTTTGATTATATTCTGCCATTTTTTTATTATATTGACATGTTTTTCATAGAGCGGTTGCGATAACTGCCGCTTGTTTTCCAAAAAAAATGTTTTTTCTATCCAGAGAATTTGGTAGAATTTTTCTTCCCACCAGCGACTTCCATTAACAAGGAAAATGCGGAAAAATCTCTCTCTTTCTGTAATCTCTTTTGAAGAGAATACTTCATTCGAATGAGTATATCCCTTTGAAGAATAAAAAAGATGCGTTGTTAAAAGAGCGATAATTAAGACGCTTCTCAATAAAGACTGTTTAATTAACATTGTTTTTTATACCCTCTTTGTGCCTGATTATAGTCATTGTGAGGGGGGCTTAATGGTTCTTTAGAAGTATTTTGAAAGGCGTTTTATGATCCGTTTAAAGATTTTTTAAATACTGCTTCCATTTTTCAAAAGTGCTATATCTTACAGGTGGTTTTACATTTTCTTTGGGCATCATTTTAAGGTATACCTCTCTAGCCATAACGCACATTGTTGCTGTGTTTCTAAAACGAGTGAGTTCATTGCCTATGATGAGCTGCTCTGTCTGAAGAGTTTGTTCTTTTCGATTAATGCCATTGGGAGAATCCAAAAATTTTTCTGCGTACGCAAACATTGGATCATCAAAGTTTGTTTCAAATTTTGCTTTGAGGAAAATATTTTCTATATAATCCCAATCTTTCCTGTATTTCATCCCGTTAGCTTTAAAATCCTTCAGTCTTGTTGGTAAGTCGTTAAATGTAAGTGTGGGCATCGTTTTATCATCTTGCCATAAATCAAAAAAGCGTCCACAAAAAACAAGCAATATGTGATAATGTCTTAAAATATTGAATTCTGGAGGATTATTGGGCAATATTATTAAATATTTCCAAAATTGACTTTTGTCATGGGGTATACTTACAGTTTTTTCCATATACGCTTTTAAATATTCTACCTCTTTTTTTGCTTTTTCTAATTTCTGAGAATATTCTAAATGAGTGTAATTTTCATGGACATATTTTTGGTAAACCTTATCGTATTCAGCAAGGTCGCTTACTTGAGTACAACCCAATAATATGAATACAGAAAAAAACGTTATAAATATTATGACGTACGTTCTGAATAATAATTTCATCATTTTAACTTTTAATGATTATCATGAATATTTAATTGATTTCTGTTAAATAAATCAATGTGTGTTATTTTTGTGTTGAAAATATACGTAAAAACGTATTTAATAAAAATGGTTATAATGATCATAATGTGTATAAGTAAAGGTGTGGTACTGGCTAAAACCCCGCATATGTGGGGTTTTAGCTTATTGGAGGAGGTATGACAGCAGAAAGTATAAGGGGATCTGTAGCCAAAATGGTTGTCCTAAGGTGGGGAGAGTAGGCAATATCCAAAATACTCCAAATGAAATATACTTGTTGTTGTACATTCACGCACTTGTTTTAATAAAGATATCTCGCTCTAAGCTCATTTCACACCCATTTCATGCCTGGCGTTCGTAAATTTCATACTGGCACCTGTGAATAATATCGTGAGGGGTATAACGATAAAGCCCCGTAGATTATAAAGTCCGTAGATTGTACCCCCCAGAGATTATAAACATTGCGCACCCTATCTTTACTTTATGAAAAAGTAAGTTGGTACTATTGGGGGCCGTTGCCAAAATTGCGGCATGGGCTGTAGCTCTTGAGACGATTCATAATCTCGTTTACTGGGAGGCTTTTTACGAAGAGATATGCTTTTCTTGGAAAGTTTCTCGCTATACGGATCTTTCTGCTTGTGAAGTGTAAGCGAAGAGGGGTGATTAATTTCAATAGAACAGAGGGAGAGAGCTTTTCGCTTTTGGGGCTCTTATGCAAGAGGAATAACGCTATCCGTATCAATCAAAGTATTCGTATAAAAAAGATGCGTGTTGAAAGAGGGAGGCTTAGAGCACGTGGAAAACCATAGTGTATAAAATTGGTAATGAGGGATCTTCTTTGAAAAGGCGGGCTCTCAATTTTCTGCCATATGGGATGTCTAGTATATGGGATGTTTGGCATATGCGAGCGTGGGGTGGCTTAGTGAAAGCTTTATTGAGGGGGATTTTATCACTGTTTGTTTTTTGCTTTTGGTAAGGGGTGGGGAGAATGGGAAAGGAATTGAGTTGAGAGGAGGTTCTGGAAATGGCTCTGTTAGATCTGTTGTAAATGACGAATAAGATCGATGAAGCTTATTCTAATTTCTAGAGGGAATGCTTGTGTTGCTTGAGATGGATAGAGAGGCTAGAAAGATAAGATTATTCGTTTTGGGTCGGATAAAGGTATCAATGGGATATGTTCAAACAATGAGTTTATAATAATTCATTATTGAGATTCAATTTGAATTTCAATGAGAGCCTGAAATAGTGTGAGATGTTCTTAGTTCTCTTATTCAAACGCTCTTATATTGAATCAAGTAAAATCGTTTGTTTGCATATTACAAACAGGGTGAGCTTGTGGGGAAAAATATTCAAGAAATAAAATATTGAAAAAATAAAAATGCTTATATCGTCTCAAGTGCCAAGAGCTGTTGCAATAGTGAGGCTTGGCAAAGAGAAGGAGTAAAGGGGGGCAATCTTACAGAAATGAAAGAGAGGAAGATGCAAGGAAAGAGGGAGGGGCAAGGAAAGAGGGGAAACCAATAGGAGAGGGACTATTCTTTGGGGGGCGGTCAATTTCAAAAGCCGTTCGTAAAGTATTTTAGAGATTAAGCGTGTTATTGAGGCCATTGATTTTGAAGCTATTGAAACGCATAGTTTAAAGGATGGAGGATTTGATGAAGCTGATGGAGGTTGGGGGAAAAGATTTAGGCTTATAGGGAAGACTTATAAGGGCAAAAAGAGAGAGGCAAAAGAAGAATAAAATGGTGCTGCGAGAGAGGATTGAACTCTCGACCTCTCCCTTACCAAGGGAGTGCTCTACCACTGAGCTACC
>NZ_JBHIQG010000154.1:0-5703 GCF_042196425.1 Bartonella sp. AD328YNZD
CCTGTAGAAGATGAAAATTCTGCAGAAAATGAAAAAACAGATGATTTGGATGTGGATACACTTTAAATGAATGAACGAACTTGCATTGTGACCCGAAAAAATGCTTCAGCACAAACGCTGATCCGTTTTGTTATTGGTCCCAATAACCAAATTGTTCCTGATCTTAAAGCGAATTTACCAGGGCGTGGCGTTTGGATTTCTGCCCATCACGCTGTTATTGAGAAAGCAATCAAACAGAAAGCTTTTCATAGAAATTTTAAAACAGATGTTGAGGTTGTACCAAATCTTGTGCATGTTGTTGATACACTTTTACTAAAAGCTGCTCTCTCAAGCCTTTCCATGGCAAGAAAAGCAGGAGCCGTTGTCGCAGGAGCAACAAAGGTTGACACCGCTATTCGCTCTGGTCAAGTTATTCTTGTACTCCATGCCAAAGAAACAACAGAAGATGGAAAACGAAAAATTGCACAGGCCATCCACACAACACAACAACAAACAAATCGCACTATAAAAACCATATCTTTATTTACAAGTGATGAAATGCGAGTGGCTTTTGGCTCTAGTCCTGTAATGCACGCAGCTTTATTGGACACAAAGGCTGCCGAAGGATTTCTCAAAACGATATATAAATTGATCACCTATCGTGATGACAAACATAGTAAGCTTGGTGAGATAACGGCACAAGCCGTGAAGGAAGTACAATGAGTGAAAATAACAACGACAAAACAACAATCAAGAAGACACTAACTCTCAAGCGGTCTGTCTTGGAAACAAGCACGGTCAAACAAAATTTTAGCCATGGCCGTACAAAGGCTGTCGTTGTCGAAACTAAACGGCGTAAAATTACGCGACCTGATGAAAAAACTGAGACCCTACAACCCATTACAAAGCCGCATGTGGCTTCCCAGCGCTCTAAACCACGTTTTGAGGGAAAAAAGCCTCAAGAATCTGTAGCCAAAAGCAATCTTTCATCGGCTGAAATGGAAGCAAGACTTCGCGCATTAGAAGAAGCACATATCCAAGAAAGAATAACGCGAGAACAAGCCGAAGAAAAAGCAAAACGCGCTAAAGAACAGGAAGAAATTTTACAGCAAGAAATTAAAGAAAAAGAAATACATCCCCAACAAGAAGAAGAAAAACCGCTGATACAGACTCCACCTGTTCCTCCTCTCATCGAACAAACAGATATTCCTCTTGCGCCTAAAAACACAACTGTGATTGAAAAACGCAAAATAGATGAAGATAAAGAAGAAGAGCGGCATAACCGACGTTCTAATCTTTCTAAATCAGAAATACGCGCACCAAAAGTTATCAAAGGGACTGATGAGCGACGTCGTGGAAAACTAACTCTTAATAGCGCACTGGATGAAGAAGGAAGCGCACGTGGGCGCTCAATGGCTGCAATGCGGCGCAGACAGGAAAAGTTTAAGCGTGCACAAAACCAAGAACCAAGAGAAAAAATTTCTCGCGAAGTTGTTCTTCCTGAAACAATTACCATTCAAGAGCTCGCACAACGTATGACTGAGCGTTCCGTTGATGTAGTTAAATTTTTAATGAAACAGGGACAAATGGTGAAACCTGGTGATGTTATTGACGCAGACGTTGCCGAACTCATCGCTGTTGAATTTGGCCATACTGTTAAACGTGTTTTAGAATCTGATGTAGAGGAAGGTATCTTTAATGTAACAGATAATCCTCAAAATATGCAGCAGCGTCCCCCTGTTGTAACCATTATGGGCCATGTTGACCACGGAAAAACTTCTCTTCTGGATGCTATTCGCAAAGCAAATGTTGTTTCTGGCGAAGCAGGTGGTATTACGCAGCATATTGGTGCCTATCAAGTAGAACAAAACGGTCAAAAAATTACCTTTATTGATACACCAGGGCATGCTGCATTTACGGCTATGCGTGCACGCGGAGCGCGTGTTACTGATATTGCTGTTCTCGTTGTAGCCGCTGATGATAGTGTTATGCCTCAAACGATTGAATCAATCAATCATGCGAAAGCTGCTGGTGTCCCTATCATTGTTGCTATCAACAAAATTGATAAACCAGCTGCGAATGCACAAAAAGTACGTACAGAACTTTTACAACATGAAGTGTTTGTTGAAACTATGGGCGGGGAAACTTTGGACGTTGAGGTTTCTGCTAAAACTGGTCAAAACCTAGATAAACTTCTCGAAGCTATCCTTCTTCAAGCTGAAATGCTTGACCTGAAAGCAGATCCTCAGCGAACTGCAGAGGGCGTTGTCATTGAAGCCAAATTGGATCGAGGACGCGGATCTGTTGCAACAGTTCTTGTTCAAAAAGGTACATTACATCCTTCTGATATTATCGTTGCCGGAAATGAATGGGGTCGTGTACGTGCTTTGATTGATGACCGTGGTCGTCATGTCAAAGAAGCTGTTCCCTCTACACCAATTGAAATTTTAGGCATGCAAAGAACACCACAAGCTGGAGATCGTTTTGCTGTTGTCACACATGAAGCAAAAGCACGCGAAATTTCTGAATATCGTCAACGATTAGCTCGTGATAAAGCTGTTGCTCGACAAACGGGTTCGCGTGGTTCTCTTGAACAGATGATGACAAAATTGCAAACAACTGGTGTTAAGGAGTTTTCTCTTATTATAAAAGGAGATGTGCAAGGATCAATTGAAGCAATCGCTTCAGCATTAGAGAAGCTAGGAAATGATGAGGTTCGTGCGCGTGTTGTACATTCTGGTGCTGGAGGAATTACCGAAAGTGATATTTCTCTTGCCGAAGCATCTAATTCAGCTGTGATTGGTTTTAATGTTCGGGCCAATAAACAAGCGCGTGATTTTGCTAAAACACAAGGAATTGAAATTCGTTATTATAACATCATTTACGATCTTGTTGACGATATCAAAGCCGCCATGTCTGGATTACTCTCACCAGAACAGCGTGAAACATTCCTTGGTAATGCTGAAATTCTAGAAGTCTTTAACATTACAAAAATCGGAAAAGTTGCTGGATGTCGTGTTACAGAAGGTAAAATAGAACGAGGAGCAGGCGTTCGCCTTATCCGTGATAACATCGTTATTCACGAAGGAAAGCTAAAAACACTCAAACGCTTCAAGGATGAAGTCAATGAAGTACAAAGTGGTCAAGAATGTGGAATAGCCTTTGAAAACTATGAAGATATGCGCGCAGGAGATATCATTGAGACCTTCCGTATCGAACATATTAATCGCACATTATAAAATAATCCAATAACTTTACCCTAGTGTAAAATGAGGAAAGTTATTCGATTATATAGACAATGTCTCTTTTTTTCCTTATCTAAATGATCAAAAAAGAGGTCTTGTAGCGAGGATAAAACTTTGATGAAAAATGCAGGGCCATCAAAACGGCAACTTAGAGTAGCAGAGCAAGTACGTCACGCAGTAGCGCATATACTACAGCGTGGTATTTTGCTTGATGATGTCTTGAAGGATATTGTCATTTCTGTCTCTGAAGTACGAATGTCACCAGATTTAAAAATTGCCACTTGTTTTGTATCACCTCTCAGCACTCTTAAAAATACTTTCCATACCGATACCGATGTCGTTGATATTCTCAATAAACATAGTCGTTTTCTCCGTGGAGAAATCAGCCATACGTTGCAACAAATGAAATATATGCCTCAACTGCGTTTCCGACTTGATAATAGTTTTGATAATTTTTCAAAAATTGATGCCCTACTTCGTTCGCCTGAGGTCGCGCGCGATCTTCACCATAGTGATAAAGATAAGGTTTAAGTATGGCACGACACCGCAAAAAAAAAGGACGTCCTGTTTCTGGCTGGGTCATATTTGATAAACCAAAGGGAATGAAATCCACAGAAGCTGTCTCACAAATCAAATGGCTCTTTCATGCACAAAAAGCAGGACATGCCGGTACGCTTGATCCTCTTGCTTCTGGTCTCTTACCCATTGCATTGGGTGAAGCAACCAAAACCGTTCCTTACGTGATGCAAGGCAAAAAAACTTACCGTTTTCATATCGCTTGGGGACAAGAACGTTCAACAGATGATCTAGAGGGAGAAATAACCAAAACATCTCTCAAACGTCCAACTCGAGAAGAAATACTTGCTCTTCTTCCTCAATATACAGGTATTATTTTGCAAACACCTCCACAATTTTCAGCAATAAAAATTGCCGGAAATCGCGCTTATGATCTAGCGCGTGAAGGGGAAATCGTTGAAATTCCACCCCGTGAAGTGGAAATAGAAACTTTCAAGTTAATAGAAACTCCTACCAAGGAGTATTCTGTCTTTGAAATAACCTGCGGGAAAGGAACTTATGTGCGCTCTTTAGCACGCGATATGGGACGTGATCTGGGATGCTACGGGCATATTGCTGACTTAAGACGTATTACCGTCGCACCTTTTGATGAAGAGGATCTCATCACATGGGATGAACTAAAAGCAGCTAGCCCGCTAAATAAAAATACTACAGAGGAAAATAATAGTTCTTTTGAAAAAAATTTCACAACACTCGATGGGCTCTTAATTGAAACGAGCGCCGCATTGGATTGCCTCTTTCATTATACCCTTAATGAAACCCAAGCACAAAGAGTTATGAAGGGGCATTCTATACTCTTGTGTCATCACAAAATACCTCTTGATGAAGATGAAATTTGTGTCCTCTATAAGGAACAACTGCTTGCTATCGGCACCCTCGACAAAGATCTATTTAAAGCAAAGCGGATTTTTACAATTTAATCGATTCTTTCCCCCTTTTTCGGAAAGATCATTTTTCTCTCTCAAATAAAGAAAATGTGTTGCTTTTCATTGTCTCCATTTTTCTTATTCACATCAAAAATTAAGTTAACGATACAAGCCAATACCATCATACACTTTGTCCCCCCCTAATGTAACAACAGTCCTTGCATTTAAAAAGATTCATAAGAGACATGTTATATCCCTTTTTCAATCTCTTTTTACTCACACGTTAACCTCCGTTTGTAATGTATCAGCGAATGATTTGGATGGATTCAACCTAAACACATTTAAAATGAAATAATCCTACGATATCTAGACTTTTACATTCAATATAAAAAACAGTTATTTATTCTTATAATCAATGTGTTGGAATCATATTCATTGCGTCCAACCTTAAAAACTCAAGAATCTATATCATGTTAAATCACTCATTTGATCATTACAGTACACACCTACATAATCTCTTTTTGGCAAAAAGAATTGTTTCGAATAGAAAAACTCAAACCGCAGGATTTAAACACATTGTAAGGATAATCCCTTCCAACTATTTATCCAATAAAAATTGATCGTTGACCACCTAAAAATGGCATAATTATGCTTACAATCGATCATTCTAATCGTCACGAAAGCACGCAAAGGTTTTGTAAAAATATCTGTAAAGAATAAGAAATTGTCAAGCTAGGGATTAGCTTATCGTTGTTTTTTGTATCGAATAAAAAGCTAGTATATCTCTTCATTCCATGGTTGGTATTTTGTAAACAGTTTCAACTTTCTATACCAGATATGAGTAAAGATATATCTGGTTGAGTAATATTTAAAAGGGTAAGATAGCTTCATTTTGCAAAAACATGCAAGCAAAAACAAGCTATTTTTCATCTTACTATTATCCCTTTCATTCGACTCTACTTTTTAAATAATAGGGATTACGCTTTGTCTTACGTTTTTATTTTTCTCGCTCTTTTAATATGATTATTTCTCACTCA
>NZ_JBHIQG010000155.1:0-5694 GCF_042196425.1 Bartonella sp. AD328YNZD
TGCTCTTAATCGTTTGACTGCTTTGCAAAAATAATTTTAAAACTAAAAACGGCCTTTTAAAGGCCGCTTTTAGTTTGTTTGTTTTTTATAATTAATAATTAAAACGATGAGATTTAAGATTAATCCTATAAGGGATATTCAGATTTTTTGCCGTTTCTTCTATTTTATGTGCTATTTTTACTTTTGATATTTGTTTTCTAACTGCATCGTCATTAAATAGAGAGATGAAGAATTTAGATGTCTGGTTTTTATTCAAGAAAAAAGAGTATTGAAATATAAAACCATTTTTTGATACACAGGCCTGCTTTAATGAAGGTTTTCTATACGCTCTTCTGTTTCCTTGATTGAAAGGGATGACGCATGATTTATGCATTGCTTCGAACGATTGATTTGATTTTTGAGATTTATATTGATATTTTAATCGCTAGTGTCATTTTTTCTTGGCTTTATGTCTTTAATATCATAAATTCACGCAATCGCTTTGTTGTTTTGATAGGAAGCTTTCTATATCGTCTTACAAATCCCGTTCTAAGCCGTATCCGGCAAATTTTACCAAATTTGGGAACAATTGATATTTCACCTATTATAGTGTTCGTTATTATTTATTTTATTCGTACTTTTATGTGGCGTGTTTACGCAAACATGTATGTATAGAAATGTTACTTGAGGCGAATACATGTTTTATCAAGTTGATAAAAATAACTTGATTTTATTTGTATATCTCATTCCCAAATCATCTGTTGACAAAATAATAGGGGTTGAATGTAGGGATGGTGAAAAGCAATATCTGGTTATACGCCTTCGTGCTGTTCCTGAAGATGGAAAAGCGAATAAAGCTCTCATTAAATTTCTTGCGAAGCAGTGGAAAATCCCATCTTCTTCTATTTCTCTGAAAAGCGGCGCAATATCTCGCTACAAACAACTTTACTTTTCAACACATTTAGAAGAGCTAAAGCAGATATGGCAATCCTTTAGAGATTGCATCTCGTAGAAAAAATAAAGAACAAAGCCTATTTTTTATAGGCTTTATTTTATTAAAATCGTTATACTTTTTTATTGCGCTCAACAGCTTGCTTAATTAATTCATGAGCAAAGTTTTTATCACGCCATCCTTCAATTTTAGCCCATTTTCCAGGTTCCAGATCTTTATAATGCTTGAAGAAATATTCAATTTGTTTGAGTGTAATCTCGGGCAGATCTGTATAGTCATGAATATTGATATAGCGTTTTGTTAATTTTGTCGTGGGAATGGCAATAATTTTTTCATCTTTACCACCATCATCTTCCATCATTAGAGCTCCGATGGGGCGAACATTGATAACACAACCAGGTATAAGTGGACGGGTATTACAGATAAGGACATCAATAGGATCACCATCATCTGAAAGCGTATGAGGGACAAAACCGTAATTTCCAGGATAAACCATCGATGTATGAAGAAAACGGTCAACAAATAATGCACCCGACTTTTTATCCATCTCATATTTTATTGGCTGACCACCAAGAGAGACTTCCACAATAACGTTAATATCTTCTGGTGGATTTTTGCCTACGGGTATTTCCTTAATATTCATAGAGACATCCTTTCTGGAATATAGTGAGGCTCAATACAATTAAATATTTTACCAAAGAGATTATGAAATTAACTTGAAATTGATGCACGTGTTTTTTCAAAACGTTTACGTTCATTGGGATCAAGATAGAGTTTGCGGAGACGAATATTTTTAGGGGTTACCTCCACAAGTTCATCATCTTGTATCCATGATAAGGCACGTTCTAATGTCATTTTAATGGGAGGCGTTAACTTTACCGCTTCATCTTTTCCGGAAGCGCGCATATTAGTAAGTTTTTTTCCTTTTAACACATTAACTTCTAAGTCATTATCGCGTGAGTGGATGCCAATAATCATACCTTGATAGACTTTCACACCTGCATCAATGATCATAGGTCCACGATCTTCAAGATTAAAAAGAGCATAAGCAACAGATTCACCGTTGTCATTAGAAATCATAACACCATTAACGCGACCAGCAATGTCTCCTTTATAAGGTTCATAAGCATGGAAAAGGCGATTCATAATTGCTGTACCACGTGTGTCCGTTAAAAGTTCAGATTGATAACCAATAAGTCCTCTAGTTGGGGCGTAAAAGACAAGGCGGACACGATGACCTCCAGAAGGACGTAATTCTACCATTTCACCCTTACGTTCAGACATTTTTTGTACAACAGTACCGGAATATTCTTCATCGACATCGATAACAACTTCTTCGATTGGCTCAAGAATTGTTCCATTTTCATCTTTTTGCATAACAACACGTGGACGTGAAACACTAAGCTCAAATCCTTCACGGCGCATATTTTCAATAAGAACTGCAAGCTGTAATTCTCCTCGTCCTGAAACGTAGAAAGAATCTTTATCGGCTGATTCTTCAATTTTAAGAGCGACATTGCCTTCTGCTTCTTTTAACAATCGGTCACGAATGACACGACTTGTTACTTTATCGCCTTCAGTTCCTGCAAGGGGGCTATCGTTGACGAGAAAACTCATCGTCACAGTAGGAGGATCAATTGGTTGGGCAGTAAGGGGTTCATTAACCGTAGGATCACAGAAAGTATCAGCGACGGTACCTTTTTGCAGACCTGCAATCGCAACAATATCACCAGCACTTCCTTCTTCAATAGGTTGCCGTTCTAGACCACGAAATGCTAGAATTTTTGAAATCCGCCCAGTTTCTAAAAGTTTTCCATCTTGTCCCAGAACCTTGACATTTTGATTGGGTTTTAGAGAGCCGGAATGAATACGACCTGTAATAATTCGTCCCAAAAACGGATCCGCTTCAAGAATAGTTCCAATCATGCGGAACGGGCCTTCTGCGACGCTAGGGGAAGGAACATGCCGCGTTACAAGATCAAATAAAGGACCTAATCCTTGATCTTTTGGTCCCTCGGGGGCTTCAGCCATCCATCCATCGCGTCCTGAACCATAAAGAATGGGAAAATCAAGCTGTTCATCAGTTGCGTCAAGAGCAGCGAAAAGGTCAAAAACCTCATTAATAACTTCATCAACGCGTGCATCAGGTCGGTCAATTTTATTAATAGCAACAATAGGGCGCAAACCTACTTTCAATGCTTTGCCAACGACAAATTTTGTTTGTGGCATTGGTCCTTCAGCTGCATCAACAAGGACGATGGCTCCATCAACCATATTGAGGATGCGTTCAACTTCTCCACCAAAGTCAGCGTGTCCTGGTGTATCAACAATATTAATTCGAGTATCTTTCCAAACAACAGATGTCACTTTCGCTAGGATTGTAATTCCGCGTTCTTTCTCAATATCGTTTGAATCCATCATACGTTCGCTTGTACGTTGATTATCACGGAAGTTTCCTGATTGCTTG
Source organism: Bartonella sp. AD328YNZD (assembly GCF_042196425.1). Classification (NCBI taxonomy): domain Bacteria; kingdom Pseudomonadati; phylum Pseudomonadota; class Alphaproteobacteria; order Hyphomicrobiales; family Bartonellaceae; genus Bartonella; species Bartonella sp. AD328YNZD. The sequence goes on from NZ_JBHIQG010000155.1 coordinate 3,399, forward strand.
AGAAGCCCGTCTACAAGCGTTGTTTTCCCATGGTCAACGTGGGCAATGATGGCAATGTTACGCAATTGCATAAATTTTCTTCTTTTCGTTTAATGAAATTTCATTTGAGGCAAAGTCTTTACATTCTTTGCCTGATTATTAGAAAACCTTTTACATGTTTTTTTATAATTTTGGAAGATGGAGGCAATATTTTTATGGCAAAACTATTTATCCAAGTCTTTAAGGCTCTATTGAGCTTCAATTTCTGAAGCTTCGTAAAAATTTTTTATAATACGTATGTTCTATTCTCGAGCTAAGAATTATCCCAAAAATCACAGTCAATTTGATTTTTATCAATATGACACAAGAAATTTATATGAATTCTTGTAAGAGTAAGTAAGTATAAAGCTAGCGGTATTGTTGTTGTTGTTTTGCAAAGAGACTGATAAAAATCCGGAATATCTCTCAATCCATAGCCAATTTATTGACAATTTTACAATATTTTTATTCTAAATAAAGCTTTTTCTTATTCAATAACTTGTCAATCAAAATCCAGATCTAATGCAATCGTGTATTTGAGGTAAATATTGAGACGATTAAGAATTTTATAAGAAGTTCTAGCTTTTGTATGCCAGATTAGGGCAAGAGTTATATCTTTTGATTTATTTATGAACCCGGAATACAGTCTTATTTAGAAAGAATATGAAGGTATCCAAAGAAAATTCCCATTTTTGCCGTTAATCCAATTTATGATTTCAAAAGCATCTAAAGTAATATTTTTTAAACCATGGAGATAGTGCATTGCCTTACACTTTTTTGTTAATTGCATTCTCTAATAGGAGTATGCTTTTCATGCCAAACAGAACACTTTAAACAGAATATACTTTTTGTTGCATATTCATGTACTTAAGAGAGATCGCTTAATGTACACTACATCCATTCCATGATAGGGCTCATAAATGATATAACATACGCGAATAGTATACTATTAACGCCTTTGTGAAGAAATATAAAGCTTGTTGAGTATCATCTATTATTATTCTTTCTCAGCTGTCAATATTGCGCCAGTTTTTGATACGAGAGAGAGATGATATAAGAAGTATTTTATTTTTTCTTGAATAGTTTTTAGCCATACACCGATCTCGTTTGTGACTGGCAAGAAGATGACTTTAATCGATTTAATATGAGAAGCTTTATGATGAGGTGAAATTACGCTACTCGGAGCTGTTATTCAAAAAAAATAATAAATTATCTATAGAGCGGTGCGCTAGAAAAATAAATAATAAAGCTTATTCTCTTATGGAAAGAATCTTAGGTTACATGACAAGATTTTTCCATAAGTAAGAGTTTTTACTTTACATGTTTAAAGGAGAGTTCCTGACAAAATGAGGGAAGCTACAGAAAAATAGATTATAATGCCCATGACATCTACTAAAGTTGCCACAAAAGGAGCAGAAGCACTTGCTGGATCAAATTTTAAACCTTTAAGAATAAAAGGCAACATAGATCCAGAAAGAGAACCAAAGGTAACGATTCCAACTAAAGCTGTACCCACTGTTGTCGAAATAGCAATCCAATGTTGGCCATAGTCGTAGATACCCAGTTTTTGCCAAAGAGCAATGCGCGTAACACCAATAATTCCGAGTAAGAGACCAAGGGATAATCCTGTTGGAATTTCACGAATAATAACTTTCCACCAGTCTTTTAATGTGAGTTCACGTAAAGCCAATGCACGGATAATAAGGGATGTAGCTTGTGAGCCGGAATTTCCTCCTGAGCTCATAATGAGAGGTATGAACAGTGTAAGAATAATCGCTTTTTCGAGTTCTGTTTCGAAATGCTGCATAGCGCTTGCTGTCAGCATTTCACCGATAAAGAGTAAAGCGAGCCACCCGCCACGTTTTTTCATCATTTCAGGAAACTTAATTTGCATATAGGGCTTATTAAGCGCTTCCATACCCCCAAATTTATAGGCATCTTCATTCATCTCATCGACCATAGTATCAAGCACGTCATCAACGGTTACAATGCCAATGACATGGTTACTTTCATCAACTACAGGCACAGAGAGAAGATCATGGCGTTGGAAAAGGCGTGCGATATCTTCATGATGTGTGAAGGGCGATATTGTAATGGGTGAGTCATGGGTAGGGACATTAAGAATTTGTTCATCAGGTGAGGCAAGAATAAGGTTACGCAGTGAAACAGCTTTGAGAAGAGTACCTGTTTTAGGATCAATCACATAGCTGGTATAAACTGTTTCACGTGTTCGCTCGACTTCACGAATGTGATCCAAAGTTTTTTGTATGGTCCAGTT
>NZ_JBHIQG010000156.1:0-5690 GCF_042196425.1 Bartonella sp. AD328YNZD
CTTAAAGAATTTTCAGGGGGAGAAAGAGCACGCCTCATGCTTGCACGCCTTCTTTCGCGTCCTGCAAACTTTTTGATTCTTGATGAACCGACCAATGATTTGGATATGGAAACTTTGGATTTGTTGCAAGAATTTATTGCTGATTTTGCGGGAACAGTATTGTTGGTCAGTCATGACAGAGACTTTTTAGATCGTACTGTAACGCATATGTTGGCACCTCAAGGTGATGGTCATTGGGTTTTGTATGCGGGTGGCTATAGTGATATGATAGCGCAAAACCAGCATGCTCTTCGTTTACAACGCAAAAAAACAGAATTATCGCAGCGTAAAGCACCTTCAAAATCTCAAGCGGGAGAGCTTTCAAAGCAGGATTCATCAACAGAACATAGCTTGGTAGGGCGGGAGAAAAAAACACGAGGTAAATTGTCTTATAAGCAGGTTTATGCATTGGAAAAATTGCCTGAAGAAATTGCTGTTTTGCAGGACGAAATCAAAAAAATTGAGCAAGAGCTCTCTGATCCAACCCTTTATCGCCGCGATAAAGAACGTTTTGAGCGTTTATCAACGGCATTGGAAAAAAAGAAAAATACTTGCACACAAAAGCAAGAAGAATGGCTAGAACTTGAAATTTTACGCGAAGAAATGGAAGCGTGTTCACGGTAATATCTAAAAAACTTTAAAAGATTTGTATTGCATCATCGCTTTTCTTTGATTTGTTACAAGAGTTTGTGGCTGATTTAGCGGGAACAGTGCTGTTGACGAGTTATGGCAGAGACTTTTTAGATTGCACTGTAACATATAGCATTTCAAGGCGATGGTCATTGGGATTTCTATACGGGGGCAATGATATGGTAGCGCAAAACAAGCATGCTCTGAGCTTGAAAGGCAAAGAAACAAAACTATCTTTGCTGTGAGCTTTTTCAAAATTTCATATATGGAAGCACGCCAGTTTCATTGCATACTTTGCCAGTCCCCAATGTTGCTACAGCTCCTTTGGAATTTGAGAGCATTCGTAAGAAACATGCCCTTGTCTTTACCTTATGCTTTAAAGATACCACCCCCGCTTATGACGGAAAAGCAAATGATCCTCATTAATTCTAACATAAGAAGTGTTGTGATGAGAAAAGCTTACTGTATTCGATATTATGATTTGAGTTTAAAAATGATGATTTGTTAGGATAAATCAACATGTTATTGTAACATTTCTAGGAGGAGAAAATGATGGCGATTAAAACAAAGCGAACAATTTCCACATTGATCGGTTTAGAAGATGCAGTTGAACTGTCTTCTTATTTCCTCCGTAATGCGAATCACCTGCGTCCTTTTGAACCTGTTAGATCTGATGGTTACCACAGCCTAACGGCTTGGGAAACACAAGCCAATGCATTTGCTTGTGAAAGTGCAAAGGGACAAGCATACCGATATGCCGTACGATTAAAAAATGAAAACACAATTATTGGTGTTGTGAATTTTACAAATGTGATTCTGGGTGTTTTTCAAGTCTGTCATCTTGGTTTTTCTCTTGATGAAAAACAACAAGGAAAAGGTCTCATATTTGAGAGTTTATAGGCTCTAATACGGCATATCTTTCATATTTATCATCTGCATAGAGTGATGGCAAATTATAGACCTGAGAACATAAAAAGCGAACGTTTATTAAAACGCCTTCATTTTGAAAAAGAAGGCTATGCTAAAGACTATTTGATGATTTCTGGAAAATGGAGAGATCACATTCTAACCTCTCGAATCAATGATCTGTATGAGTCCTTTAATAGATTTGAATAAAGTTTTGTTAAGGGTCTTTTTATCAAATGTATAAATATGCTGCACTTTTCCCTATCCTAAAAGACGAAGATCCTTAACCACCTCTTCTTTTGTAAACGGTTCAGACTCTCGTTTAGCGGATTTCAACTGCTGACCGCTTTCATATGTTTCTTTTCGTAGATAATAAATTGATTTATCATCATAATTCATTTTTTCAATTTGAAGGAAGAGAGTACTCAATATCGGAAGACTTTCTCATTTCAAATCTCTAGATGTTTAATCATAAAAACACCTCTCTTGCACATCACAAACTGGGTTGGCATAGGTTGGCATACAAGTGAGGGTTTATGTGGATAAAAATGATTGAAGAATAAGAATAAAAATTCTCTGTATAAATCCTTTTAAATGTGAGGGCTGTTATAAATATTGTGTATTCTGTGACCGATAGTCTCGTTACAAGTTACACAAACTGCTTATTGTTTGGGTGAAATTTTTATACATTCATTTGTTTTTTATATTTTCTTTTCTTAGGAAAATTTCCAATGTTCTCAATGGTGTTAATTCATACCAAGCGCATTTTTATATAGCTCAATGATTGCTTCTTCTTCCATTCGTTCATGTTCTTCTTTTTTACGCAATCGTATAATGCTTCGAACAGCTTTACTATCAAAACCAGAGCCTTTAAGTTCAGTGTAAACGTCTTTAATATCATCAGAAATGGTTTTTTTCTCTTCTTCTAGTCTTTCAATACGTTCGATAAAAGAGCGTAATTGGTTTACGGATATAGCGTGTGTTTGATCGGTTACTGTATCGTTCATTGTATTTTTCTCCAAGTTATATATTTTAAGTTGTTTTTCGACGACGAATTTAGGTTAAAAAAGCTTGAAAATAAAAAGTAAGTCAAGCTACACAGTTTTTTTACAAATTGACTTTAAATATTTTGTAAAATTTTTAAAATATATGCATTGATAAAAGGGCTATAAAAAGAAAAATATACGTTTTAGATTTGAAAAGCTTTTAAAATAAAGAAATGTGTAATTTGTTTTGAGAATTTGGCATTATAGAGGAAGTTTTGTGATTTTAAAAAAACGATATTGGGTGCTTCAGAAAGGATTAAAAGTTTTTCTCTTGAGCCTTTTGCTCTTGTTTCCCCTTGTTGTTTTTGCAAAAGCTGACTTTAGGGTTTGTAATACAACTCAGCAGTCTGTAGGGGTTGCTCTTGGATATCGTACATTTTCAGGGTGGGTGAGCGAAGGCTGGTGGACTGTACCAGTGACGGAGTGTAAAACTTTAATTGAGGGGCCTCTTGCTTCACGGTTTTATTATTTTTATGCGGAAGGGGCACAAAAAAAAGGGAACTGGGCAGGCTCTGTGACCATGTGTGTGCAAGATAGCCAGTTTACCATTCAAGGGGTTCATGATTGTTTCCCTCGAGGATATCAAAAGGCTGAATTTAAAGAAATCGATACCGGAAATCAAACCAGTTGGATGGTACAGTTGACGGATGAGTCTTTGCTAAACAATTCAGTTATACCTTCTCTTTCAGGAAATTCTCCACCGTGAAACGTGCACGTAAAGTAAAAATTATTGCCACTCTTGGTCCTTCTTCTTTTTCTCGTTTGATGATTGAAAAGCTTTTTAGGGCAGGGGCAGACGTTTTTCGTCTTAATATGAGCCATACTGATCGTGATATGCTGGGTGATTTGGTCAAGTCTATACGAGAAGTTGAAAAAACAGTTCGACGCCCCATTGGTATTTTAGTGGATCTTCAGGGGCCAAAACTGCGTGTGGGGCGTTTTGCTAAGGGGCAAGAAGATTTGCGTGTTGGGCAAAGCTTTACGTTAGATAATCGCGATGTTCTTGGTGATGCACAGCGTGTTTTTTTCCCTCATGAGGATGTATTTTCAGCTGTTAAACCAGGAAATCGGTTGTTGATTGATGATGGAAGGGTGGAACTGCGTGCGCAAGTTTGTGATGGTCATTCTATACAGTGTCGCGTGGTTGCTGGAGCCCGTATTTCTGATCGAAAAGGTGTCAGTTTTCCCGATACAATTTTGCCTTTTGATGCGATGACGTCAAAAGATAAGGGGGATCTTCAGGCTCTTTTACAGCAGCCTGTTGATTGGGTTGCTCTTTCTTTTATTCAACGTCCAGAAGATATTATGGCGGTGCGTCAGTTGACGAAAAGCAAGGTGTCTTTGATGGCTAAAATCGAAAAGCCTCAAGCCTTGGAGCATATAGAGAAAATTATTGAGGTATCTGATGGCATTATGATTGCACGGGGTGATCTCGGAGTGGAAATGCCTTTGGAAAAGGTTCCTGCACTTCAGATGGAGCTCATAAAAGCTTGTCGTTTAGCAGGAAAGCCTGTTGTGGTGGCAACACAAATGCTCGAATCAATGATCACATCTCCTGTTCCGACACGCGCAGAAGTGTCGGATGTTGCTACAGCAGTTTATGCAGGAACAGATGCGGTGATGTTGTCGGCTGAATCTGCTTCTGGTCGTTATCCTGAAGAAGCTGTGCTTATGATGGACCGAATCGCGCGGCAAATCGAACAGGATCACACTTATGCCGCTCAGGTTGGAGCACAACATCCAGCACCAGAATCAACAGGAACGGATGCGATTTCTCTTGCTGCGCGTCAGATTGCTGAAACACTTGCGCTATCCGCTATCGTTGCTTATACGGCTTCAGGAACAACGGGGGTGCGCGCCTCTCGTGAACGCCCTAATAGACCGATTATTGCTTTATCTCCCATTGTGGAAACAACACGGCGTTTGGCTCTCGTTTGGGGGCTTCATTGTGTGGTCACGCAAGATGCACGGAGTTTAGAGGATATGGTTGATCGTGCAGCAGCCATTGCATTTCAGGAAGGTTTTTGCAAAGGGGGAGATCGCTTCCTTGTGACAGCTGGTGTTCCCCTTGGAACGCCTGGTGCGACAAATCTCTTGCGTATTGCTTCTGTCTCTCAAGATGGAACGAAAGGGATTTGAGCCGTTTACGCATGGTGTTTTTTCATGCGCCTTTGAACAGGCTTTAAAAACAACGGCTGTTCGTCTTTTGTGAATGCCTCCATAGACTCATTATTCTTTTATCTCCTATCGTAAGATAGCAAGATATTGCGTTAGGTCGTCCAGTTTGGTGATGGGAGCAGATCCGGTGATATTGTCTTTTGATTTTGTTTTAGTTCTGAGGAAGCTGCTTTTACGGTAGGGCATTTAATGGGAGCCCCCTTTTTATTTCATTGAGGCATATTGGGAATTGCTTTATTGATGTTTATACGAGCGAGATGTTCATTGATAATGAGAATTTATTCTTTTTCTTTTTGGATGAGAGCCTTGAAATTGTTCTCATTTTAAACTTTTGCAAACAGAATTGAATAAAGTTAAAATTATGTACCTAAAAAATCGTACTGGTATGTTATAAGAAAAAGTGATGGGTGAATGTGTTTTTAAATATGCTTTGTCGGGGAATTTGCAACATATTGATTTATAATGATAATTTATCGTTATTAAACTTGAATTAGAACCCCGAATACCGTAAGATTCTCTTAAATTTATTTATGTTTTGTTAATCATAACTCTTTGCTTGTACGTCATAAGTGGGTGGGACATGTGGGTAAAAATTGTACAAGAAAGGCATACTTCTTATGAAGCGTTTCAAGAGCCAAGGGGGCTGTTGCAATATTGAGGGCTGACTATAATGATGATGCCGACTTGCTCTTTCTTTTATTAAGCTTGGAGATTTTGAGGGGTGGGGAGAGAAATATGGATTATTTGTTATAAGGATAAAGATGTCGGTAGAGGATGGTTTCAAGAGCTATTGTTGTTTATGATGTTTGAGGTTGTATGAGATTAACATACTCTTTGGGTTTGACTTTTTTCCTGCTCTAAAGGATGAAAATACTTAATTCACGCTGGTTT